>JBEKIK010000289.1:0-6055 GCA_050011795.1 Thermoguttaceae bacterium
GCAAGCAAGGGACTGCAAATGGGTTTCACTCGCTTGCGCTTCGGGCTAGTGTTCCGCACTTTGTCCTGGAAATTCAAGGCTATGAATAAACCGAATTATAATCGTATTCCGTCAATTCGAGGAATGCATGGCCCAACCGAGTAAAATCAAAACTCTGCTAGCGCGGCTGAATCCCCAACAGCGCGAAGCCGCCACCCACGGCGACGGACCGCTTTTGATCGTGGCCGGCGCGGGCACGGGCAAGACCGCCACTTTGGTCCATCGCGTGGCCTGGCTGATTGCCAATGGCAGGGATCCCGGCCGAATCCTGCTGCTTACTTTCACGCGGCGGGCCGCCGCCGAAATGCTCCGCCGGGCCGATACGCTGCTCGGGCAACTGGCCGCTTCCGACAAAAGTCTTTCCGAAATAAAGATTTCCCGGGTTTGGGGGGGCACTTTTCACGCCATTGCCACGCGCTTGTTGCGGCGCTACGGAAAATCCATCGGCCTGCCGCCGGAATTCACCATCCACGACCGCACGGACTCGGAAGACTTGATGAACGTTGTGCGGACCGAGTTGAACCTGGCAAAGACCGACAAGCGGTTTCCCAAAAAAGGCACCTGCATGGCCATTTACAGCCGCTCGGTCAATGCACGGCAAAAACTGGACAAGATTTTAACGGCCGCGTTCCCCTGGTGCAAACAATGGTCGGAGGAGTTAAAGCGGCTTTTCCAGGCTTACGTCGATCGCAAGGAAGCCGGCGGTATCATGGATTACGACGACCTGCTGCTCTATTGGCAGGCGCTGCTGGCCGATGAGCATACGGGCGAGGCGATCCGCAAAATGTTCGATTGCGTGCTGGTCGACGAATACCAGGACACCAACGCCCTGCAAGCCGATATCATTTATCTGCTTTCGCCCAATGGCAAGGGCCTGACCGTGGTGGGCGACGACGCGCAATCGATCTACGCCTTTCGCGCGGCCACGGTCCGCAACATCCTCGACTTCCCCAAGCACTACGATAAGACCACGATCGTCACCCTCGAGCAAAACTACCGCAGCACGCAGCCCATATTAAAGGCCACCAACCGCGTCATCGGCCTGGCCAAGGAGCGTTTTACCAAAAATTTGTGGTCCGAACGCGTCTCGGACGAACCGCCCATGCTGGTCAATTGCGAAGATGAAGACGACCAGACCGAATACGTGATCCGTCGGATACTAACGCATCGCGAGGCGGGCGTGGACCTGCGGCGTCAGGCGGTGCTGTTCCGGGCGTCGCACCACAGCATGTTGCTCGAAGCCGAACTAGCCCGACGCGACATCCCTTTCCACAAGTACGGCGGACTGAAATTCATGGAGACCGCCCACGTGAAAGACTTGCTGGCCTTCCTGCGATTGGCCGAAAATCCCCGCGACGTGGTAGCGGGCGGGCGGGTGCTGCCGCTTTTGCCGGGCATCGGGCCGGGCAAGGCCCGGCAACTAATCGGGATGCTATTGGAATCGGGCGGGAATTTTCAGGTTTGGGCAGATTGGAGCCCGCCGGCTGCCGCCGCCAAAATATGGCCCCGCATGGTGGGACTAGTGCAAAGACTGGTAAAACCCAGCGAAAATCTGCCCGACCAAATCGGCCTGGTCCGAAAATTCTATACGCCGCTTTTAGAAACGCATTACGACAACGTCCAACCCCGGCTGCGCGACTTGGAACAATTGGAACTGATAGCCTCGCGCTACAAAAACCGGCGGCGGATGCTGTTGGAATTGACGCTCGATCCGCCGTCATCGACCCAAGACCTGGCCGGGGAGCCACGTTTGGACGACGATTATCTGGTCTTAAGCACGATCCATTCGGCCAAGGGGCTGGAATGGGATGCGGTTTACGTGATCCATGCCGCCGACGGCTGTATCCCATCGGACATGGCAACCAAAGATGCGGAGGAGATCGAGGAAGAGCGGCGGTTGTTTTACGTGGCCCTTACCCGGGCGAAAAACTGGCTCTACGTCTGTTATCCGTTGCGATTCTACCACAGTTTTCTTTCCACGATCAGCACGGCTATGCCCAGCGGACCCGGTTCCTGCCCGAATCGACCCTATCCTGCTTTCAACAATGCGTAACCGACGAGTTGGAAGGCGACGACGCTGAGTCGCCCGACGTTCCTTCACGCCTGACCAGCCCCGCCATCCGCCGGCGAATGAAAAACATGTGGTGATATAATTCTTTTCTCTAGCCCAGGCGTTTCACACCTGCGGAATGGATGGTGGAAAAATAACGCCTTTTTTCTCTAGCCCAGGCGTTTCACGCCTGGGGCGCGGAAGACGCCAACCCCATATTCTTTTTCCCATTAGCCCCCTTTAGGGGGCGATTCTTCGTCGTCGCATTCCGTTCTTTCCAACAATTCCGACAATTTTCCCGTGCCATGATGTGTTTCTTGATTGTCTATATAACGCGAAACTTTCTCCAATTCATCCTTACGTAATGTCAACACACCGTATCCATCCTGCCATTGCAATCTTAATTTCGGTTTTATTTCCTCATTGACTCTATGCGATGACGCGCCCTTTACTTGACCGATGAAATCGCAGACTTTAACCGACGGCGGCAGACGTACCAACAAATGAACATGATCGGGCATGGCGTTATGTCAAATGGGCCAACCGCCGCGGGTTTTGACCTATTCGTTGATGATCTTTAAGAAGTCGGAACGGTATGAACGATGGATCAGCGGAACCCGGGAATGCGTTGACCATGCAAAGTGATAATATAATTGATGGAAGGCATGTCCCATGTTAAAATCTCCCGGCCCCTGAAGGGGCCTAATGGGAAAAAGGGATTGTAGGTTGGCGTTCTCCCCGACCCAGGCGTAAAACGCCTGGGCTAGAGAAAAGGCATGAAATTTATCATCCTCCGCATTCCAGGCGTAAAACGCCTGGGCTAGAGAAAAGGCATGAAATTTATCATCCTCCGCATTCCAGGCGTAAAACGCCTGGGCTAGAGAAAAGGCGTGAAATTTATCATCCCACATCAAAAATTATCGGCTCTTTAGTTGATATCCATCCGGATGGTTTTGGAACCAATTCCAGGCGGTGGCGACGATTTTGTCGATTTCGACGTATCGGGCGGACCAGCCTAGTTCGCGGCGGATTTTGTCGGCGTTGGCGAAAAGTATTGCCGGATCGCCGGGGCGACGCGGGCCGTATGCGTGCGGAACCTTTTTACCGGTTACCCGCTGGACCGACTCAATCACCTCTTTTACCGAATAGCCCTTGCCTATGCCAAGATTGTAGAAGCGTGCATCGCCGGGCTTCAGAGCATTCATCGCCGTGATGTGCGCCGCGCACAGGTCTTCCACGTGGATATAGTCGCGGATGCAGGTTCCGTCGGGCGTGGGATAGTCGGTGCCGAAGACCGTCACCTTTTCGCGTTTGCCCAAAATGGCCAAAAGCACCACTGGAATAAGGTGCGTTTCCGGATCGTGATCCTCCCCCAGCGATCCGTCGGCCGCGGAACCGGCCACGTTGAAATATCGCAAGGCCACATAAGAGAAATCCGCATCGGCCGCACCGTAATCGCGGAGAATCCGCTCCACGCACCACTTCGACCAGCCGTAGGGATTGATCGGCGATTGTCGCATGGTTTCGACGATGGGCGTGCCTTCCGGCTCGCCAT
The DNA here is from genome assembly GCA_050011795.1 of Thermoguttaceae bacterium. Lineage (GTDB taxonomy): Bacteria > Planctomycetota > Planctomycetia > Pirellulales > Thermoguttaceae > JBEKIK01. The sequence continues at coordinate 3,645 of JBEKIK010000289.1, forward strand.
AAGTGGCGCAGGTCGAGCTGAACACCAGTCGCTTGACGCCCGTTTGCTTCATGGCCTTTAAAAGAGAGATTGTGCCGGCCGTGTTGTTGTCGTAGTAGCTTAGCGGTTCGGTGACCGACTCGCCCACGTAGGCCAAGGCGGCAAAGTGCATTACGCAGTCGATGGAGTGTTTTGCCAGGGCGTTGGCCAGGGCTTGGGTTTGGGCCAGATCGATTTTCAGAAATTCGGCCTTGGGATGCACGGCCTGGGCGTGGCCGCGGAACAAATTATCGACCGCCAACACCCGATGCCCGGCCTCGATCAACTGTTTTACCGCGTGGGAACCGATATATCCCGCCCCTCCGATAACCATTACGTTCATCATTATATTAGTCCTTTAGATATTCCATTGTTGTTAATCCCAGGTAAAATATAACCTAAAATCCATATATCGCAATGCGGTGCTTGATTATGAAAATCGTCGTTACCGGAGCTTTGGGACAATTAGGCGGAGAACTGTGCCGGCAAATCGGCCCCCAAGCAATTCCCCTCGATATCGACACGCTCGATCTGACCGGCTGCCGAGCCGTTTTGGAAACCCTGCTGCCGCTCAGGCCCGAGACGATCATCAATTGCGCTGCATATACCCAAGTCGATAAGGCCGAGAAAGAGCCGGAACTTGCTTATGCCGTAAACTCCACGTCCGTGGAGAATCTTGTCCGCGTGTGCCGCGAACTCGATTGCCCGTTGGTCCAGATCAGCACCGACTATGTTTTCAGCGGTAACGATAGGGGACAGGATACAGTGGGCAGTGGGCAGTGGGCAGTGGGCAGTGGGCAGCGCGAAACCGCAAGCGGTTTCAAGCAAAATTCACATTCCGACCTTCATTCTTCATCCTTCATCCTTCATCCTTCTACCAAACGCCCGTACCGCGAGGACGATCGGCCCTCGCCGCAAGGGGTTTACGCCCGGAGCAAACTTGCCGGCGAACGCGCCGCCGCGGAGTACGAAAAACATATTGTCGTGCGGACGTGCGGGTTGTACGCCCGAGCGAGCGACGGCCGGGCGAACAATTTTGTCAAAATCATGCTCCGCTTGGGAAGCAAACAAGCCGAAATTCGGGTCGTTGCCGATCAACATTGCACGCCCAGTTATGTCCCGCACGTCGCCCGGGCGGTTTTGTTTCTTGTCGGCTTCACAAACGCCGCTCCGGCGCCTTGGGGGATATATCATGTAACCAACAGCGGAGAAACCACCTGGTATGATTTTGCCGTGGAGATATTCAAGCAGGCGGATTTGAATGTTTCGGTCAAGCCCATCACTACAGCCGAATACGGCGCGCCGGCCGCTCGTCCGTGTTACAGCGTGTTGGACACCGGCGCCTATCACCTTCTGGGCGGCCCGGCAATGCCCGATTGGAAAATCGCGTTGGAAGAGTATTTTATTGAATGGAAGGCAATGCAAATATGAATGAAAAGGTCGCCCTGATTACCGGCAGCGGCAAGCGGCGGATCGGCAATGCCGTTGCCGAGGCGTTGGCCGCGCGCGGATATGACGTCGTCTTGCACTACAACCGCTCGGCCGAGGACGCCCGGGAAAGCGTTTCGCTGATGCGGCAAGGAGGAACCCGCGCCGAGGCGTTTCGGGCCGATATTTCCAAGGAAGACGAAGTCGATCAGTTGTTTGAACAAGTCGAAAAAAACTTTGGACGCTTGGACGTGTTGGTCACTGCCGCCGCGGTTTGGGAGTCCAAGCCGTTGGAGGAAGTCACGGCCCATGACGTGCGGCGGCATTTCGAGATCAACACGCTTGGCACGTTTCTCTGTTGCCGGCGGGCAGGTCTGATCATGGTCAAACAGCCGGAAGGCGGGGCGATTGTGACCATGGGCGATTGGGCAATCCAGCGGCCATACCCGCACTATGCCGCATATTTTCCAAGCAAAGGCACAATACCGACGATGACCAGAACTTTTGCCGTGGAACTTGCTCTGCGCAATCCGAAAGTGCGTGTAAACTGCATTCTGCCCGGTCCGGTAATGGTGCCCGAGGATCTTGCCGAACACGAAGTGAAAGGCGCGATAGCCGGCACGCTGCTTAAGCGTCTAGGCCGGCCGGAAAACATCGCCCACGCGGCGGTTTTCCTGGTCGAGAACGACTATGTTACCGGCGTGTGCCTGCCGGTGGACGGGGGGCGGACAATCGGCGGGGGAAGTTGATATATCTATTAACCATACCCGAGTTCTTCGAGTTCCTCTTCCGTAAGCCCGTGATGGTGGGCAAGTTCATGCAGGATGGTGATGCGGATATCATGGCGTAATTGTTTTGGGGCTACGCGGCCCTGATCGTCGGCCGCCACCGACCAGATGCCTTCGCGGAAGATCGTCACCACGTCGGGCATTTGGCCGGAATGGCTGATGCTTCGTTCGTTTATG
>JBEKIK010000290.1:0-4020 GCA_050011795.1 Thermoguttaceae bacterium
TTTTGGGCTTCAGACCAATACTTAGACGGTTATTTTGCCTTGGATAGCGGGCGTTTCTAGGTTAGAATAGTGTATAGAAATCGTTACCGCGTAAAGGGATGTGTCTTTTTGGAGACTATCCATGCCACAGGCCATTGTCGATCCCGAGGAATTGAGGCAGTTTGCCCAGAACCTCAGGAAATTCAGCACCGAAATACAATCACGCATCACCATGCTCGGCAGCCAGTTGGTCTCCCTGAGCAAAACCTGGCGCGACCAGGAGCAAAAAAAGTTCACCGAGGAGTTCGAGCAGCAGGTCAAGGGGGTCTCGCGCCTGATCGAGGTAATCGAAGAGCACATTCCCTACCTGTTGCGCAAGGCCGAAATCATTGAAGAGTACCTCCATCAAAGATAGTTAAGCGCCATGGGCCAGCCCGCCCGAGTAAAATCGATCGACGCCTTGCAGGCCGTGTCCGCCGCCTTGGAGTGTTTTCACGACGACGCCGCCAGCGCCCTGGACGACCTGGAGATGGAAATCCGCCGTGCCTTGCAGTGGATCGGTCAGGATTGCCGGCAGTACTGGAATGAAGAGCTGCGTCGGTCCAGGGACGGGGTGACCGAAGCCCGGCTGCAACTCGAAAACGCCCGCATGTTCCGCCGCATCGCCGAAGAACACAGTTCTTTCGTGGAGGAGAAAAAGGCCCTGGAACGGGCCAAACGCCGCCAGCAAATCGCCGAAACCAAGGTCGAAGCCATCCCGCATTGGGCCGTCAGGATCGAGCGCGCGGTCAACGAATATCGCGGCAGCCGCTCGCAGTTCGCCAACTGGCTCGACGCCGATTTCCCCAGAGCCGTTGCCGCCCTGAGCCGTATGATATCGGACCTGGAGACCTACGTCCGCTTGGGCGTTCCGGTGGATGAACATTCATCTATTGCCTTGGCGGCCGCAAGGTCCGCAGACGAAGCGCAATCCGCGGAGGGCGCCCAAAAGACCGATGCCCAGACCAATAAAACCGCCGATCAAAACATCGAGGAAGCCCATTAAGGAATTAGCGGAGATACGAGCATGAGAAATTGGGACCTTAATTCCGGCGCGTCAAAACTGGAGCTGTCAATGCAATCCTTGTTTGCTGCCTCCTCCGAGGCGCAGCAGTATTGGAGCGATCAGGCCCAGCGCAAGTTCCAGGAAACTTATCTCTTGCCGCTGGAACCGAAAGTCCGCAGCGTGCTCGATGCGATCCATCGCCTGGCCGAGGTTCTTGCCGAATCCGAGCGCTATTGCGGCATAAATTGATATACAAGGGATTAGGGATGATGATTGAAACTTTTTCGCCGGACGGGCCGCGACAACATTTGACCGATCTATGTCGCCTGGTGCGCGAGCGGGCCGCGTCCGAAGCGGAAATCCACTCCGGCTTGCTTGCCGGAAAGGAAGCGGCGGATAAACGCCACCAAGACTCCCAGAATGGGCTGGTCTCGCATTTTAAAGAGGAAAAAGAGGTTACAGAAGCGGAATATGCCGCGGCCAGAAAGCAAATCATCGCCAATTTCGAGTCCGAGACCGCCCGGGTGCAAAAGGAATACGATTCCGTGCGCCAACAGGCCATTGCCCGCTTTGAAGCCGGCCGGAAAAACCTCGACCGGCAATTACAGGAGGGCCGTTGGGAAGTAATGGCCATGTCGGAGGCCGCACGCAGCGGTTCGAACCTGCAACTCAAGGAGATCGTCGACGGTTTGGAGTCCCGTTGGCAGGAGCTTCAGACCATCCGCCGGCAGGGCGAGGAATTGCTCCGCGGGCGCGGACAATGGCGCGAGTTCCCCGAGCCGCAACTGGAGGGCCTGTTGCTGGAAACCGACCCGGCACGACGCTTCTCCCGCGCCCTTGATTTGGCGCGAACCCAGTATCAAACCTTGTCCCGGCTGTTTATGTCGCGGTTCTTTCCCCGTTTCTTTCAAGGGCTGTGGCCTTTGGCGATATTTCTGCTGTTATGGGCGGCGACCGTGTACCCGTCGGCCCTGTGGTTCGGCTGGAACAACTGGCACTGGGCCCCCGTCAGTTGCGGCGCGGCCTTTATCGTGTTTATGGTGATCGGCGTTTGGTTGCACCGGGCCGTCAATCGCCAGGCGGCCAATGCGTACTTGACCTTGCTCGGCACGTTGTTGGAGGCGGGTACAAACCGCCCGGCCGTGCTGGAAGCAGCCAAAGCCCAATGCCAGCAGCAGTTCGGCGATATCATCACCCGCCAAAACGCCGAAATGAAAAAAGCCGAGGAAAAATTCGCCGCCGCCACGGCCGAAATCGAACGCCGCAAACAGCACGACCTGCAACAAGCCGATGCCGCTTTTCCTCCACGTCTGGCTGAGATCGCGGCTTCCCGCGACCGCTCCTTGCCCGCCTTGGAAGAAAAATACTCCCGCCGGCTCCGCAACCTCGACCTGCGTTTTACCGCCGAGTCGGAGCGGCTCTGCGCAGAGCACGCCCTGGCGATTCGAGAAAACGAGGACCGCTGGCGGCGCGAATGGACAAACATGTCCGAACGCTGGCTTGCCGGAATCGAAGGCTTTCGCGCCGGCGTCGAGCAACTCGGGCTCTGCTGCCGAGAGCTGTTTCCCGACTGGCACACGTCCGACTGGAATCGTTGGGCGCTGCCCACCGAGATTCCGCAGGCATTCCAGCTTGGATCCAGTAAATTGGAATTTGCGCACATTAAGGACGGATTGTCCGCGGATGAAAGGCTACGGCCCGCTCAAACCGAGTTCGCTTTGCCGGTGCTCTTGCCCTTTCCTCAACGTTCGCTATTGCTGTGGAAGGCCAACGGTCCGGGGCTGGCCAAGGCGGTCGAGGCCATGCAGGCCGTTATGCTGCGTTTGCTCACGGCCATGCCGCCCGGAAAAGTCCGCTTCACGATAATCGATCCGATCGGGCTGGGCGAAAACTTCTCCGCATTCATGCACCTGGCCGACTACGACGAGCAACTCGTGGCCAACCGCATCTGGACCGACACGCCCCACATCGAGCAACGCCTGGCCGACATTACCAAGCACATGGAAAACGTCATCCAGGTCTACCTCCGCAAGGAGTTCCCCACCATCCAGCAGTACAATGCCTTCGCGGGCGAATTGGCCGAGCCGTACCGGGTGTTGGTGATTGCGAATTTCCCCGCGAATTTTTCGGAAACGGCCGCTTTGCGCCTGAAGAGCATCGTGTCCAGCGGCGCCCGCTGCGGCGTGTTCGTGCTGTTGAGCGTGGACACGAAATTGCCGCTTTCCCGCCATTTCCGTCTGGCCGATCTGGAACCCGACGCACTGGTCTTGAGTTGGAAGGAGTCGCAATTCGTTTGGGAGCATCCCGATTACGGGCCGTTGCCCGTGGGTTCGGACACTCCGCCCTCGGCCGAGTTGTTCCGCGAGATTGTCCGTACGGTGGGCGACCGGGCAAGATTCTCGGGCCGCGTCGAGGTGCCCTACTCCAGCATCATTCCGCCCGGCGATCAATGGTGGACCGCCGACAGCAGTGGCGGCATCGACGTCCCATTGGGCAGGGCCGGCGCATTGAAACTGCAAAACCTCAAACTCGGCTCCGGGACTTCGCAGCATGTGTTGATCTCCGGCAAAACCGGCTCGGGCAAATCCACACTGCTGCACGTACTCATCACCACCCTTTCACTGCAATACAGCCCGGACGAGGTTGAACTGTACCTTGTCGATTTCAAAAAAGGCGTCGAATTCAAGGCCTATGCCCAATTTGCCCTGCCGCATGCGCGGGTAATTGCCATCGAGAGCGAGCGGGAATTCGGCCTAAGCGTATTGCAGCGCTTGGACGCCGAACTGCGCACCCGCGGCGATATGTTCCGCAATCAGGGAGTCCAGGATATAAAAGGCTACCGCACGGAACAGCCCGACGCCCGGCTCCCTCGCATACTTCTGATCATCGACGAATTCCAGGAACTGTTCGTCGAGGACGACCGGATCGCGCAAGAGTCGGCCCTGTTGCTCGACCGGCTCGTCCGTCAAGGCCGCGCGTTCGGCATCCACGTTTTG
>JBEKIK010000291.1:0-4008 GCA_050011795.1 Thermoguttaceae bacterium
CGCAGCGGTTTTTTCTGTGGCTCTACAATGCCGATGGACCGCGCAGACTGGTAATCCAGCCCTTTGGGCAAAACGTGTGGATGCGTGCGAGCATACCGCTGGCCTATTTCAAGGGAAGAGACCAAAAGGGTTTCGATTTGGCGTCGGCCAACAACAGGCCCCGGAATTCATTTTTTATGAATATTTGGGGGCCCTTCGGCCGGTTGAACGCCATCGAGGCGTTAATGGTGACCATGGAATACCCGGTGGGCAAACCCACGCTCGAAATTCGCTCCGTCCGGGTGGCCAAGGAAGATCCCGGCTCCGATTTCCTGGAGAAATTGCCGGTGGTGGACGAGTTCGGACAGTGGATTGCGGCCGATTGGCCCAATAAGATCAAAAACTTGGATCAATTGAAAAACCAGTGGGCCGAGGAAGAAAAAAAACTCGCTAGCGGCGGGTTCAATTACTCCCCTTACGGCGGCTACATGGACAAAAATGTCAAGGCCACTGGCTTCTTCAGGGTCGAGCAGATTGACGGAAAATGGTGGTTCGTCGACCCGGACGGGCACTTGTTCTTCTCCACCGGCGTAAACGGCATCGGTACCGGATCCGGCACGCAAACCGAAGGCCGCGAAGGCTATTTTGCCGCATTGCCGCCCGCCGACCTGATGCCGCGAGGCATGCAGGCCCCAAGCGGCCCCATGTCTCGCAGCGCCTCATTTTATAGCTGGAATCTTCTGCGCCGCTTGGGCCCGGAATGGCGGCAAAAATGGGGCGACCTGACCCTGCGGCGCATGGACGCCTGGGGCTTGAACACCGTCGGGAATTGGTCGGACCAGAGATTCTACACCCTGCAGAAAAAGCCCTACGTGGTTACGCTGAGAGGCTGGGGCATGGAAACGGGTTATCTGGGTCTGCCCGATGTGTATTCGGATAAGTGGGTCGAATCGGTCGACAAAGCCGCCGCCTCACAGTGTACGTCGCGGAAAGACGACCCCTTTATGCTGGGTTACTTTATCGGCAATGAACCGCCTTGGCCGGGGCGGGAAAAGGACTTGGTCGACATGGTCCTTGCCGGGCCTGAGACCCCGATCCAGCGGGAACTCAAAAAATTCCTGGAACAAGGCGACACTCCTTCGCGCCGCAAGCAGTTCGTCCTCAATTCGTTCGAAAAGTATCTTAACACCATCGGCGCGGCGATCCGCAAGTACGACCCCAATCATCTGAATCTGGGCATCCGCTTCGGTGGACACGTTTCTGATGAAATCCTCCGCTTGGGCCGACTCTTCGACGTAAACAGCATCAACATATACGATTACACGCCCATCGTGGAAGTGGAAAGGGCGTACAATCTCGCCGGGCGCCCGATCATTATTGGAGAGTTCCACAACGGAGTCCCGGCCGACGGGCTGGGGGCTGGTCTGGTCCAGGTTCGCGACCAGAAAGAGCGCGGCGTGGCTTACAGTTATTACGTCGAGCAATCGGCGGCATTGCCAGGCTTGATCGGAGTGCACTGGTTCCAGTGGCTCGACGAACCGGTCACCGGCCGCAGGGACGGAGAAAACTACAATATCGGGTTCCTGGACGTCACCGACCGCCCCTACGGGGATTTTATCGAAGGCGTAAAAACGACCCATAAGCGATTGCCCGACGTACATTCAGGTAAAGTGCCTCCTGCGAGCCAGAAAGCGAAAGTCCAATAGGCCTCTGGGATAAATCAAGCCATGAATAATAAACAATCCTATTTGCTATTGTTGCTGTGTATCGGCACAATCTTTTTCATCTCCACGGCTTCGCTTAATGCCGCTGATGCAGCGCCGGTCAAGGTCTGGGAGGAGGACGTGGTAATTCCCACGTACCTGGCCGGTCCGCCCGATCCCAATCCGATGTTCTATTTCGGCCGGGCGTACCAGGGAGCCGAGGGAAGGGTCTATCCCTATCCTCTTTACGACAAACTCACCGGAAAAAAGGTAGACAAGACATACAAAATGGTTTACCTGGAGAATGAATATATAAAGATCGGCGTGCTGCCGGAGATAGGCGGCCGTATTTTTTCCGCCCTCGACAAAACAAATAACTACAACTTCTTTTACACGCAGCACGTAGTCAAGCCGGCGCTTATCGGAATGATCGGGGCATGGATATCCGGCGGGGTCGAATGGAACGTGCCGCACCATCACCGGACCACAAGCTGGCTGCCCTCGCAATACAGCCTGGAAGACGGACCCGAGGGCGGCAAAACCGTTTGGGTGGGTGAACTGGAACTGCGGCATCGCATGCGTTGGGCCGTCGGGCTGACGCTGTATCCGGGCAGATCATACCTTGAGACTTCGGTCCGGGTGCTTAATCGCACGCCCGTGGTAAACTCATTTCTATGTTTCGCCAACGTGGCGGTGCATGTGAACGAGAATTACCAGGTGATTTTTCCTCCAAGCACGCAGCACGTTACTTATCACGCAAAACGCGAGTTTACCACCTGGCCCATCGCCACCACCAGGTATAACGGATCCGACTTCACCAAGGGCGTGGACGTAAGTTGGTACAAAAATCATTTCCTTTCCAACTCCATGTTCGCCTGGAATTATGAGGATGATTTTTTTGCCGGCTACGATCACGGCAAACAGGCCGGAACGATGAGCGTGGCCGATCACCACGTCGTGCCCGGTAAAAAACTCTGGACCTGGGGCTCCGGACCGGGCGGGCGTTTGTGGGACAAAATCCTTACCGACGACGACGGCCCGTACATCGAACTCATGGTCGGCGCATACTCGGACAATCAGCCCGACTACAGTTGGATTCAACCTTACGAAGTAAAAAAGTTCAAGCAATACTGGTATCCCTTCCGCGACATCGGCGGGGTGAAAAACGCCAACCTCGAAGCGGCTGTGAACCTCGACGTTTCCAAAGACGGGGCAGCCACATTGGGCTTCTGCACCACCTCGGCACGTAAAGGAGCCACGGTTGCATTGAAGGCCGGCGATAAGGTTTTATTTGAGGAGAAAACGGACATCGCTCCGGGCAAGGCGTATGTCAAGCAGGTTTCCCTGCCGGCCGGGTTGGACGAACACGATCTGCGGGCTTCGCTCTCGGTGGATGGGCGCGAACTGGTCGCCTATTCGCCCCTCAAACTGAAACCCGAACCCATGCCCAAATCCGTCAGGTCGCCACTTGAACCCCAAGAAATCAAAACAAATGAGGAACTATATCTCACCGGACTGCGGATCGATCAGTTCCATAACCCTTCGCTGGAGCCCGATCCTTACTGGGAAGAAGCCCTGAAGCGCGACCCGGGCGACGTGCGGGTAAACACAGCCATGGGCATCTTGTATATCAAGCGGGCCCGCTTCGATGATGCGGAAAAATGCCTTCGCAAGGCGCTCGAACGGCTTACGGACAAATACACTTCGCCCAAAGACGGCGAGGCATTTTACTACCTGGGTGTGGCCTTAAAGGCGCAAGGCAAAAACGACGAGGCCTACGATAATTTCTACAAGGCCACCTGGAGCTCTGCCTGGCAGGCGGCGGGATACTACTCGCTGGCCGAAATTGCCTGCATCAGATGCGATCTGCCCGGGGCTTTAGACCTTTTAGATCTCGCGCTCGAACAAAATGCCCTGAACACCAGGGCCTTAAACCTGAAAGCGGCCGTCTTGCGGCACATGGATCAAGCCGACCAGGCCCTAACCCTGGCCTCGGACGTTGCCCGGATCGATCCCCTCGACGTCCGCATGCTCGCCGAACGCTGGCTGGCCGAAAAACAATCCGCACCCGGCAATAAACTGCGATCGATGCTTCAAGAGTTCCCGGCCGTGGGTTTGGAAACGGCCGTGGAGTACGGCAATGCCGGTTTTTGGGACGATGGCTCCGCCGTCCTTATGCAGATGATCGCGGCTGCGCCGGATAAGACTAAAATTTCGCCGCTGACCTATTACTTTTTGGCTTTCTTTGTCGAAAAGCAGGGACATGACGATAAAGCGCAGGAATACTATCGCCTGGGATCTAAGATGTCGCCCGATTTCGTTTTCC
>JBEKIK010000292.1:0-3994 GCA_050011795.1 Thermoguttaceae bacterium
CGGATCGAGTACGTCCGGGCGGTTGGACGCGGCCATGACGATCACCGATTCGGTTTGGGTGAACCCGTCCATTTCGCTGAGGATTTGGTTTAGGGTTTGCTCGCGTTCGTCGTGACCGCCGCCCACGCCCGCCCCGCGATGGCGTCCGACGGCGTCGATTTCATCGATGAACAGGATGGCCGGGGCGTTTTCCTTGGCAGTGTTGAACAAATCGCGGACCCGGCCAGCGCCCACGCCCACGAACATCTGGATGAATTCGGATCCGTTGATGGAGAAGAAAGGCACTTCGGCCTCGCCGGCCACTGCCCGGGCAAGCAGGGTCTTGCCGGCGCCGGGCGGTCCCATGAGCAGAATGCCTTTAGGCACGCGAGCGCCTAGGCGCTGGAATTTTTGCGGGTTTTTCAAGAATTCCACCACCTCTTCCAGTTCGTGCTTGACGCCTTCCAGGCCGGCAACGTCCTTGAAGGTGATAGATTTGTCGCCGGCATCGTAGCGGCGTGCGCCGCTCTTGCTGAATCCGCCCATCAGTCCGCCTGTGAAGATGGAGTCCCTAGCCCTGCGGAACATGAACACCAATCCGGCAATCATCGCGATGGAGACCAGCAGATAAACCGAGAGCACGGTAAAGGTGCTGTCGCTGGGTTCGGCAACTTCATAGTTTGTCCCGAGTTGTTCGCGGAGTTGGCGGTCCAGGTTCTCGTCGATCGAGGCATAAGGCGGCAAGATGGCAACGAATTTCGGTTCCAATTTGGCCGGCGGAGTTTTGAATTCGCCATAGGCCGTCGAGCCCTGGACCTTTACCTTGGCGATATTTTTTTTGTCCAGTTGGATGCGGAAATCGCCGTAAGTGATTTCGGAGCGTTTTGTGCGGTCAGAATTGTAGTACACCACCGCAATCACGGCCGCTAATATTAGAAACAGCCAAATAGCTGAATTGCCGCGGACCGGCTTTGGCAGCGGTTTGCCGGGCGGCGGCGGCAACTGATTTTTGTCTTTTCGATCGTCCATTGACTAATTGTTCCAATGCCGGCCGTTGCCGGGTGAGTTTAAATAATTGGGAAGGAGCATTGAGTTTTTAAAATCTACCCTATGAATTGTATCGAGTTGTGTGGAAATAGCGATGGCTTGCCCCCTCTATTGGGTGAATCATCGCGAAACCGCAAGCGGTTTGTTAGCACGCAAAACCACAAGCGGTTTGTTAACAAATGTAAATAATTTAGGATATATGTGTTATCACAATAACCCAACCATTTGAAAAGGAGGGCAGGCATTCTTGCCTGTCTTGTATCGGCCAGACAAGAATGTCCGGCCTCCTAATTGCTAAACGGCATATTCGGCAATGATTTCCAGCAAAGATTGGCCGAATTGTTTTAGCTTTACCGGGCCGATGCCGTTAATCGTGAGCAATTCAGTTGTGGTTTTCGGGCGTTGGCTTACCAATTCATTCAAGACGCTGTTGTGAAGGGTACAATAAGCAGGAATGCCGGCCTCGTCGGCGATTTCCAAACGCCAGCGCTTTAAGGCATCTAACAATTCAACGTCGTTTTTGTGCGATATCGCCGGGGCGGATTTTTTTACACCCCGGGGCGATTCGGCAATGATTATCGCCTTGCCGTGTATTTTATGGAATAGATATGCCGGAATCGGCAGCGGATTCTGAAGCTGGGTTTTGGCCCTCATCACGTCGCTGCCGAAGTCGGTCAATTTCATCACGGGCCGGAATTTTTCAATCTCCTCTTGTTGCAGACAGCCTAATGAAATCAGGGCGTCGATCAGTGTAACGACCTCCGGCTGCTTTAAATGCTTAAGCAAGCCGAAAGTGCTCAGCCGATCCAGGCCCAGTTTTTTAACCTTGGCGCCTGCCGATCCGCAGAGCATCTGCGCGATAAGATTTTTTCCGCAAGCGAAGCGGGCTTGGGTGCGGGCCACGCCGCTAAGCACCATGCGCACGGCTTCGAGCGACTTGCCGCTGGGGATTCGTTGGGTACCTGATGTTTTTACCTCACCAATCGGTTGTTGCCCGCAGTTGTCGCAATGCCCGCATCGTTTGGGATCTTTCTCGCCGAAATAGCGGAGAATTTCCTGCTGACGGCAGGAACCGTTAAGGGCAAAACCAACTATCCGGTTGAGTTTTTCCAATTCCGATAATTTGCGGCGTTCCAGGGCGGTGAAGTCGATGTCGAGTTTGTCGAAGGGCAAGTCGCGGCGGACCATGCGAATTGCCCGGCCGCGAAAGGGCGGAATGAACGTAAACGCCTGCAGGCGGTTGAGTTCGTGCAAGGCGTGCATGAGGGAGGGTTGATCTATTTCATCATCGACCTCCAGGCGATTGGGTGAAAAGGGGATCAATTCTTGCCGGCGCTGGCCTACCAGGCGTTCGACCGCGCGGAGCACTTTGCGCTGCACTTTGGCCTGTTTAGGCAACAGATCGACCAGCGTGGGCAGGTCGCTGTCGATGCGCACGGAGGCCTGATTTTGCGAGGACATAAGACGTTCCAAGACGCCGGCCCCTTCCAACAATTGTTCGCAATTGCCCACGCCTTCGGCGCTTAAGGATAAACCGAGGGCTTCCTTGACCTGCTGTTGCGTGAGTTCGATTGGGTCGTCGTTAAGTCCGCGAAGAAAATCATACACCTGTGCTACATACTCGCGATCGGGATAGGCGCTGTCGATAAAAAATCTTTGGATGTAGATATCCGATCCGCTGTATAGCATCAGGCAGCGCGAATCAAGCCCGTCGCGGCCCGCGCGGCCGGCTTCTTGATAGTAAGCTTCCAGGCTGCCTGGAATGTTATAGTGGACCACGGAGCGGACGTCGGCCTTATCGATGCCCATGCCAAAGGCGTTTGTGGCAACTACGATATCGCAGCGGCCGTCCATGAAAGCGTCTTGGGCCAAGCGGCGTTGGTCGGGCAACATGCCGGCGTGATACACGGCAAGGCGGCGCTTGGTTTGGGCCGCGAGCAGTTCGGCGACTTCCTCGGTGCGTTTGCGGGTCGAGGCATAGATGATGCCCGGGCCGGGCGTTTCGCCGAGAAACTGCAAAAGCATCTCGGTCTTTTGGCGTTCGCCCCGGGGCGCGAGGACCTGGTAAAAAAGGTTGGGCCTTTCGAAACCGGTGATGAAGGTTCGCGGCTCGCGTAGATCGAGTTGTTCGATGATGTCGCGGCGGACGTTGTCGGTGGCGGTGGCCGTAAGGGCAATGGCGGTCGGGTTGCCGAGAGTCCGCCGGAAATAACCCAGCCGGGCGTAATCGGGACGAAAATCGTGTCCCCACTGACTGATGCAATGGGCCTCATCGACGGCCAGCAATTTGATTCCCACCGCACGCACGGCGTCGATAAACTTGCCGCTGCGGAATCGCTCGGGCACGACGTAGACCATTCGATACTCGCCGGCCGCCATGCGCAAGAGCCTGTTGTTCTGCTCGGCAAGCGAAATGGTGCTGTTGATGAAAGTAACCGGCAGCCCCAGTGCGTGGAGCTGATCGACCTGATCTTTCATCAAGGCGATAAGCGGGGAAACGACGATCGTTAAACCATCGAGGACAACGGCGGGCAATTGATAACAAAGGCTTTTTCCCCCGCCGGTCGGCATCACACACAGGCAATCCTGCCCGGCGAGCACGGTCGATATGACTTCCTTTTGACCGTGGCGAAATTCCGTCAGGGAGAACCGGGGTAAAAAAGTTTCGAGATTATCAATGGCGGCGCGGTGCATGATGGAACCTTAAATCAAACGCTATCATACGGCCAAATCAGGCCGGGGTGAATGGTTCCAGCAGGATTTCATACCAATTTTATTTCAGAATCGCACTTGATTGGTGAAAAGTGCGAGAAGAGAACATAAGATAAGAGGAGATAAGTCTGTATATATTTGTATATATTGCGAAACCGCAAGCGGTTTATCGGTAAAGAGCCAGGGCCATTTGTTTCACGATTAATTACCAATAATGGCGGCGATAATAGTAAGGCGGGCCCCAGTAGGCATGCCC
>JBEKIK010000293.1:0-3985 GCA_050011795.1 Thermoguttaceae bacterium
GGCACTTCGGATGTGCATCATTGACGTAAAAAATCAACACCTGAAAAGGGCGTCCCAGCCTCGGCCTTGCAGTCCTATTAAGACCGGATAAACTGGGCTTTCGATGGAGGCTGATTTCTATTAACGCTCCACACGGAGGAAGTGTTATATGCGTAAAGCATTTCTGGATTGTGCGATTTTGGCAATTGCAATGCTCCTGGTTGGTCTAATGGGCACGGCGGCATGGCCGCAGGCGACGCGCGGCCGATTGGGCGCCAGTCTGCGCGGCGCGGACCCAACGCAGCCGGCCGATTCTTCCGACGCCAATGCCAAAGCACCTGAAGGGCCGCGCTTTCGTCTGCGAGGGGGCCAGCGTTCGCAGGACGGCGATAAATCAAAAGCCGACCTGCCGGGCATGGGAAAAATCTCCGATCTGCCCGGCTTGGGTAAAATTCCTGATTTGCAGGCCGCCAGTCCAGCGGCAGAAACTTATAAAAAGGGCATTGAAGCCCTGGATAAAGGCGACATCGATGCCGCCATAGACCTGTTCAACCAGTCTATCAAGATCGATCCCAAATATGCCGCCGCTTATTGCGACCGGGGAATGGCATATATCAGCAAAGAAGAATTCGACAAGGCCCTTATCGATCTAAATACCGCCGTCCAGTTGGCGCCAAAGGGCGGTAGGATCTATTTCAATCGGGCGTTCGCTTATTTCCGCAAAAACGAGATCGATAAAGCGATCGAAGACTATACCGCCGCCATCCGTCTGTATCCGAACTACGCCGAAGCCTACCGCGATCGCGGTTTTGTCCGCCTGCAAAAGGGAGAGATCGAGCCGGCGCTGGACGATCTGAATCAGGCCATCCGCCTTGCTCCCAACGACGCCGCCGCTTATGCCAGCCGCGGCGCAGCGCTATCGCAGTTGGCCGACTGGGATCGGGCCATAGCCGACTTTTCCAAGGCCATTGGGCTCGAACCCCAGGATCCCGAAATCTGGTGCGACCGGGGCAACGCATACGCCATGAAAAAAGATTTTGACGCCGCTTTGGCCGATTTGGACAAGGCCGTGAAAATGTCGCCCCAGGAACCTTCCTTCCATTTCACCCGGGGTTATGCCCTGTTGGGCAAGGGAGAAACCAATAAAGCCCTGGCCGAACTGAACGAAACCTTGCGTCTTGATCCGAATTACGCCCATGCCTTTCGCGAGCGAGGCCATGCTTTGCTGTATCAAGGCAGCACGGATTTGGCCCTGGCCGATCTGGAAAAGGCCGTCCAACTCGCTCCGGACGATCCGGAGGCATTGTATTATCACGGTTATGCCAGTTATCTAAAAGGCGATGCCGATAAGGCGATAACTGATTACGATCTGGCGCTGAAGTCGGACAGCCGCTTTACCGAGGCCCATTTTCAAAAGGCCATGATCGCTTTGGAAAAGAACGATGCGGAAAAAGCCCTGGCGGAATACAAGGAAGTGATCGGGCTGAATCCCTTGCCGCCGGAAGAGTATAAAAATTGGGGCCGGCCCGATGACAAGGAAAAACGCGGCAAAGCGGTCGATAACCTGGAAGAGACGTTGCTGAAGGCCAAGGACGAAGCGCAGACGCATTCGCGGCAAGGCACAGCCCTGCACAAGAAAAATGAATTGGACAAGGCGATTGCCGAATACGATCAGGCCATAAAGCTATATCCGCGCTTTACCGAGGCGTATTTCAATCGCGGTCTGGCTTACCGGCAAAAGGACAATATGAAACAAGCCCTGCTCGACTATACCCAAGCCATCCAGCTTGATCCTAAATACATTCCCGCGTATGCTAATCGAGGATATGCGTTTTACAAGCTCGGCTATTTGGATCGGGCCTTGTCCGACTTCGACAAGATTCTCGAAATCGATCCGACAAACGCCGAAGCGAAAAAAAGCAAAGAGACATTAATTAACATGCGCGCCGGCGGCGAGTCGCCGCGCAATTAATCTATTACATAAGGAGGAAGATATGAAAAAATTTTGGAAATGGTGGCTTTCGTTCGCCGTAAGCGGGTCCTTGTTGCTGGGCCTGGGTTGCAGTGAGGAGAGCAAAAAAACCGGCTCGGCAGCTTCCCCACCTCCGGCCGGCGCATCTTCGGCGGAGGAGAAATCCGCCCCCGCGGCAGGCGAAAAAGAGCAGCCCGAAAACGCGACCGAAACCACTTCCCCAACCACCACCGTCACTAACGAGAGCGAGAATAAAATGAGCGTCAAGAAAGAACCCTATGGCAAAACACCGGACGGCACGGAAGTCGACCTTTACACCCTGACCAACGCCAATGGCTTGAAGGTAAAGATCATTACTTACGGCGCTACGATCACCGACGTAGAATTGCCCGACCGCAACGGCAAGCTCGAAAACGTGGCCCTTTTCCGCGATTCCCTGCAAGATTTCATGGACAAAAGCACGCCGTACTTCGGATCAACCATCGGCCGCTATGGCAACCGCATCGCCAAAGGCAAGTTCACGCTTGACGGCAATGAATACTCCTTGGCAACAAACAATGGCCCAAATTCCCTGCACGGTGGCGTAAAAGGGTTCGATAAGGTCGTTTGGAAGGCCCAGCCGGTCAAAAGCAAGAACTCAATGGGCGTGAAGTTCACTTATGTCAGCCCGGACGGCGAGGACGGATATCCCGGGACCCTTACCGCACAGGTCATCTCCAGCCTGACCGATAAGAATGAACTGAAGATGGATTATTCCGCCACAACCGATAAGCCCACGGTCGTTAATCTTACTAATCACACCTACTGGAACCTATCGGGCGCAGGCTCGGGCGATATCCTCGGCGAGGAGTTGATGCTGAATGTGGACAATTATTTACCTGTCGATGAGGGGTTGATTCCGACGGGCGAGGTCAAGCCTGTCAAAGATACTCCCATGGATTTTACCACGCCCATGACTATCGGCTCGCGAATCGAACAGGTGCCGGGCGGATACGACCATTGCTACGTGCTGAACAAGAAAGAAGGTGAAGCACTGACATTGGTGGCGAAAGTAGACGATCCGAAAAGCGGCCGGGTAATGGAAATCTTTACCACCGAACCGGCCGTGCAGTTCTACACCGGCAACTTCCTCGACGGCACGATCACCGCCGGCGGGAAAACCTACCAGAAACACGCCGCTTTCTGCCTGGAAACTCAACATTATCCCGATTCGCCCAACCAACAGGCGTTCCCCAGCACCGTGCTGCGTCCGGGCCAAACTTACAAACACTCCACGGTGCATAAATTCAGCGTGAAATAAGAGATTCTATTTTAAAGCCTATCTAAAAAACTCCCCTCTCCCATTGGAAGAGGGGTAGGGAGCATGGGAAAAGTACACAAGCAAGTCAAGACGGTTTTCAGCCCACCACCCCCTGTAGAGTTAATTTTGCCAAAAATGGTCGGTATCCAATTAAAGTTGCTTGACAAAAAAACATAATTGATAAAAATATATTATAAGAGAGATTGGTTAATTCTCAGAAAACTAAGTCTATACATGCTTTTGAGGCAGCGCGTTTAATACTTAACTCTCACGAAACTGGTCATCCCAAGCAGGGGGATGATGGGCGCTGCCAGTAATGTTTTCGCCCTTTGTTTTCTATCTGTTTTGGCGCCGGTTTCTTGCGAGTGTTAGTTTTGAATTACACCAATAGTTTTATAAGAAACTGGAGATAACATAGTTTAGCTGTTGGTTCCAACGTGAGGTTGCATTAGGGGCCAAACAAACTAGTGCAGCGTCACAGCATGATTTTGGGATTGCTAATATGGAAACGCCTGCAATTATGCGACGCATTTTGAAACAATAATCCCAATTTTATGGGTTGACAATGCACTAGCTCCAAAAAAAAAAGCCAAAATGAAAGTGGAAGGTGCTTTTATGAAGTTTAGAACAATTGCAATCATCTCTGTATTCCTGGCCTGTGCTTCCATCGGCAATGCAGGATTGATTAACTGTAACGTTGATTCCACAATGCAAGATCAGCATGTTACTTGGTC
>JBEKIK010000294.1:0-3984 GCA_050011795.1 Thermoguttaceae bacterium
ATTAGCGCCCGCAAGGTGCGCCCCATAGCCGACTTGATCCGCGGCAAAGGGACCGACGAGGCGTTGGACGTGCTTCGTTATCAGCCCCACCGCGGCGCGCGGATGCTGGAAAAGGTCCTGCGCAGCGCCTTGGCCAACGCCGAAGACCTGCGGGCCCCCAACCTGCATCACCTGCGCGTGATCGACGTGCAAGTGGATCAAGGGCCGATGATGAAACGCATGCGCCCGCACGCCAGAGGCATGGCCTCGGTCATTTTAAAACGCATGTCGCACATTCGCATAGCATTGGAATAATTTCGTTTAGCCCCGGCGCTTGCGCCGGGCGTTTAGAGGACTGTCGCATATCCGAATAGCATTGGAATAATTTCGTTTAGCCCCGGCGCTTACGCCGGGCGTTTAGAGAACCAACGTATGGGTCAAAAAGTCAATCCGGTCGGGTTTCGCACGGGCATCATGATCGGCTGGAAAAGCCGCTGGTACGCCTCGAAGCAGGAATTCGCCGAACTTCTGGTCGAGGACCAGAAAATCCGCGATTTTATCAAGAATCGTAAAGACAAGGGAGGCAAACCGCTTTACCCGTCGATTGCCAAAATCGAAATCGAACGAACGCGAGACGAAGTAAAAGTGATCCTTTTTTCCGCGCGGCCGGGCGTGCTCATCGGGCGCAAGGGCGAGCGGGTCGAGGAAATGCAAAAGGAACTGCAACAAAAAACCGGGCGGAGGATAAACATCAAAATCGAGGAAATCAACCGGCCGGAAATAGTCGCCCAGTTGGTGGCCGAAGACATCGTGGAACAGTTGGAAAAACGGGCCGGGTTCAGGCGGACTATGAAGCGGGCGATGGAACAAACAATGGAAGCGGGCGCAAAGGGGATCAAAATCCAATTGGCCGGCCGATTGGGCGGGGCGGAAATGTCCCGCCGCGAAAAACAAATCACCGGCTCCATCCCCCTAAGCACCTTGCGGGCCAAAATAGATTACGGTTTCGCCGAAGCGCTGATCTCCCAAGGTCACCTCGGCGTGCAAGTTTGGATCAATCAGGGAACATATAGCGAGGACGACATCGATGGCACTGATGCCAAAACGAGTCAAGCACCGAAAAAGCCAAAGAGGGCGTATAAAAGGTAACGCCTCCCGCGGAAACCGCGTCGTTTTCGGCGATTACGGCCTGCAAGCCACTCAAGGCGGGTGGATTAACGCGGCCACGATCGAAGCCGGACGTATCGCGGCGCAGCAGTACCTGCGCACCGAGGGCCGCTTGTACATCCGCATGTTCCCACACAAACCGATTACCTCGATCCCCTTGGAAACCCGCATGGGCAAGGGCAAGGGCGAGCCGGAATATTGGGCCGCGGTGGTCAAGCCGGGGACGGTGTTGTTCGAGATCGGCGGGGTGACCGAAGAGGCCGCCCGTATGTGTTTCACCCGCCTGGCCCACAAAATGCCGGTCAAAGTCCGCTTCATCAAGCGGCGCACCATGTAGGCCCTTTACGGGAAGAAATTATGAGTAAGGCAACTGAACTACGCGACATGAGCGACGAGCACTTGGCCTTGACTTTGAAGGATACGACCAAGAATTTGTTCCGCCTGCGCTTGCAAGCCCAGACCGAACGGCTCGATGCCCCCAGTGAATTGCGAAAACAGCGCCGCTTGATCGCCCGCATTAAGACCATCCAACATGAGCGTAAGCGCGCGGCAGCCAAAGCGGCCGCCGCGGCTTCCGCACAACCGCAGGAAACCAGCCATGCCTAAGCGAGTGGAAATCGGCATCGTCATGAGCGACAAGACGGCAAAGACCCGCCGGGTGGAAATTCCCCGCCTGGTGAAGCATCCCCGGTACGGCAAATACCTTCGCCGCAAGACGGTATGCTATGTTCACGACGAGAACAACGAATCCCATAGCGGCGACGTGGTGGAAATCATCGAATCCCGTCCCACCTCGCGGATGAAGCGCTGGGCACTGGTGCGAATAGTGGAAAAGGGCAAGATGATCGACCTGGCCGCGATGCGCGCCGCTGCCCGGGCAAAGAAAAAACAAGTCGAACAAGAAGAAACAATCGAATAACGTTTAGCCCCGGCGCTTGCGCCGGGTGTGATATAGCGAACGTTTAGCCCCGGCACTCGTGCCTGGTGTAATATAGCGACGAACGGATAGTAGACCATGATCCAAATGCAAACCCGACTCGCCGTGGCCGACAACACCGGGGCCAAGGCGTTGGGGTGTATCAAGGTGTTGGGAGGATCTCGCCGGCGCGTGGCCGGGCTGGGCGATATTATTGTTTGCAGCGTTAAAGGCGTGATCGCCGGCAGCGACTTGAAAAAAGGCGCTGTGGTCCGGGCGGTCATCGTCCGCTGCAAGAGTCCAACCCGCCGGCCCGACGGCAGCTACGTCCGTTTCGACAGCAACGCCGCCGTGATTATCGACAACGAGAAGAACCCCCGCGGCACGCGAATTTTCGGCGCGGTCGCCAGGGAATTGCGAGACCGGAATTTTATGAAAATCGTCAGTCTCGCCAGCGAGGTAGTCTGATGCGGATTAAAAAAAACGATACCGTGATGGTCATAAGCGGAGAGGACCGGGGCACGCGCGGCAAAGTGCTGCGTGTCGACCTCGACGGCGGGAAACTGGTTGTGGAAGGCGTGAACCGGGTGTACAAACACGTCCGCCGCAGCCAGAAGAATCCCCAAGGCGGCCGGCTCTCGATGGAAATGCCCGTCTCGGTTTCCAACGTGATGTTGGTCTGCGGGTCATGCGGCGCACCCGCGCGGCTTGGCGCCCGCTACCTGGCCGACGGTTCAAAGGAACGATATTGCAAGAAATGCGGGGCGGGCAACGGCATGGTCGCCCCGGCCAAGGCCCGATACGCCAAAAAATAAATCAAAGTAGGACGACTTTTAAAGTCGTCCCACGTTAATCACGACACGATAAAAAACAATTATGTCCGCGAAGAAAGCAAAACAAGCCGAGACAACCGCTGCCCAGGAGGCGATTCCCGTCCCCACGCCGCGGCTGTTGGAGCGCTACGAAAAGGAAATTTTGCCGGCCCTGGCCAAAGAGTTCGGCCGCGCCAACCGGCACTCCCTGCCCAAGCTGGAAAAGATCGTCATCAACATGGGCGTGGGCAAAGCCGCCAGCGAGAAAAAACACCTGGAAGAGGCCCAGGACGCGATTAAGCAGATTTCCGGGCAAAAACCCTTGGTAACGTTAAGCCGCAAATCGATCGCCAACTTCAAGCTCCGCGAGGGGATGGCCATCGGCTGCAAAGTTACCCTCCGCGGAAAGCGGATGTACGAATTTTTGGACCGCCTGGTTGCGCTGGCGTTGCCCCGGGTCCGCGACTTCCGCGGCCTGGACCCCAACGCCTTTGACGGCCGGGGAAATTACAACCTGGGGATAACCGAGCAAGTGGTCTTCCCCGAAATTAATCCGGACAAGTTCACCGGAGTCCAGGGGATGAACATCACCTTGGTGACCACCACCTCCAGCAACGACGAGGCGCGGGAATTGCTTCGCCGCCTGGGCATGCCGCTGAGAGTGGCCTGACAAACGAAATTGTGTGTGCCACTGCTTGCTTGCAAGCAGTGTGGAATCGAGCAAATTTGTATCACTGCCTGCAAACAAGCAGTGGCACGGTAGAAAAAATTATACGTTAGATCGCGAATTAGTCCGAGCAGAACCAAGGACAGATACCGCATGGCAAGTAAATCGAAAATCGCAATGTCGCTTCGCCCGCCCAAGTTTTCCACCCGCCTGGTAAGGCGATGCAGGATTTGCGGCCGGCCCCGGGCCGTTTATCGCAAGTTCGGCATTTGCAGGATTTGTTTCCGTAATTTGGCGGACGAAGGAATGATTCCTGGAGTTCGGAAGGCGAGTTGGTAAAGGGAACCCAATAATATGATGACCGACCCCATTGCCGACATGTTGACCCGCATCCGCAACGCGGTGCGCGTTGAACGGCCCCACGTCGACATCCCCTTGTCCAA
>JBEKIK010000295.1:0-3978 GCA_050011795.1 Thermoguttaceae bacterium
CGACCGCGGATATCTCTCGCCCTACTTCGTAACCGATCCGCAAAAAATGGAATGTGTCCTGGAAGAAGCCTACATCCTCGTTTACGAAAAGAAACTTTCCAGCATCAAGGAACTGGTTCCAGTGCTGGAAAAAGTGGTCAACGCGGGCAAACCGCTGTTGATCGTGGCCGAGGACGTGGACGGCGAGGCCCTGGCCACGCTGGTCATCAATCGTCTGCGCGGCACGCTCAAGGCCTGCGCGGTAAAGGCGCCGGGCTATGGCGATCGGCGCAAGGCCATGTTGGAAGACGTTGCCGTTCTGACCGGCGGGACGGCCATTTTCGAAAGCCTGGGCAAAAAACTGGAGAACATCGGTCTGGGCGACCTGGGCCGGGCAAAAAAAATCGTCATCGACAAGGACAACACCACCATCATCGAAGGCGCGGGCAAGAGCGCGGACATCAAGGGCCGCATCGAGCAGTTGCGCCGCGAGATCGAAAACACCAAGAGCGATTACGACAGCGAAAAACTCGAGGAACGGCTGGCCAAACTGGCCGGCGGCGTGGCCAAGATCAACGTGGGCGCTTCGACCGAGTCGGAAATGAAGGAAAAGAAGGCCCGCGTGGAAGACGCCTTGCATGCCACTCGTGCGGCAGTCGAGGAAGGCATTCTGCCCGGCGGCGGCGTAGCTCTATTACGCGCTTGTGCGTCGGTCAAGCCCGAGGGGCTTGCGCAGGACGAAGAAGTGGGCTACAAGATCGTGCTCAGGGCCTGCCGCTCGCCCTTGACGCAAATCGCCGACAACGCCGGCCAGGACGGCGGCATAGTCTGCGAAAAAGTGGCCGAAATGAAAGGCCCCATGGGCTACAACGCCGCAACGGAAGTCTACGAAGACATGGTCAAGGCCGGCGTGATCGATCCGACCAAAGTAACCCGCACCGCCCTGCAAAACGCCTCAAGCGTAGCCACGCTACTGTTGACCAGCGACGCCCTGGTGGCCGACAAGCCCAAGAAAGATAAGTCCCCCGCCATGCCGCCGGGCGGCGATGAGGATATGTACTAATTGTAAAGCCGCGACCATTGGTCACGGACGTTTAACAAAGCAGTAAATAAATGAATGGTATCGGGAATCATCTATAATAAAAATGATTCCTGATACCATTTATAATTTAATGGATTGCGATTTAATGATGAATGACCACGAATTGCCGTACATCATATGGGATGGTGAAAAGGAAACCGCGTACCTAGAGAACGAATGGCACGACTGTCTGATCACTTATGACATGGATTTCGTTTCAATACAGTCTATTAGAAAGATGTGCATCGCCAAAGGCATTGTGCCCACTCTTGTTTTAGCCTGCAAATCCGGCCAAGCCGCCATGCAGGGTATTATAGATGGTCGGGGCTCTGGCGTGTTTACACACTATTGGACTAAAGTTTGGCGGCAGAATCCGAAAATCACCCTGAGGCAAGCAGTTAGCCTCACCAATCGCTTGATTGAGGACAAAGGCTTCACGCAGTGCTGCGAGACAATCTGTAGGGTAGATCTGCTTGATAGGAACTTGTGGATTAAGCTCCCTAATGCATGTCACTGTCTCATGATCTTCGATATGTGCAGGACTCCTGGAATTCCGGGAACACAAGTCATAGAATTCTCCTAGGTCCGTCGGTGGGCACTGCCGTATGCCACTGCTGGCTTGCCCAGTGATTTTTTAGGATCGTTTACGATCCTTGTCCGCCGCAGGCGGTCTTAGGCCCGTGCTTTAGCACGGGTTGGTTGGGGTGTGGATTTTCTCTGTTTGTTCCCCGATCCCGCCGGCCGCCGAGGCGGCGGCCGGCGGGATCGGGGTGGGGCGGGTTGGCGGACGTTTGCCGCACCCGGCGTGAACGCCGGGCCTAAGACCGCCTGCGGCGGTCAACGCCCGTAAACGGGCGTAATTTCTGAATTGGAACATCTACGGCGGGCAACGCCTGTAAACGGGCTGAATTGAAACATCTACGGCGGGCAACGCCTGTAAACGGGCTGAATTGAAACATCTGCGGCGGGCAACGCCCATGAATGGGCGTAAATTTGAATTTATTGCGTTTCGGCGTTGATACGTTCCAACCGGTCGTGGATTTTTCCCTGGGCGTGGTGCTGTTTTTGATGTCGAACGTAATCGATCACCCAATCCATATCGCCGGTGCCAAAACTAACCACGCCGTAACCGGATTGCCATTGAAGGATTTTGTCACGATGGCTGAGCGTTTGGTTTATCTCGTGCGAAGAAGCGCCTTTTAATTGGCCCACAAAATCGCTGATTTGAATAGTGGGTTGGATGGTCAAAGTAACGTGGATATGCGTTTGGGTTCCGCCGATTTCGTGGACGAAAACGCCCGGTGTGTTGATTATTCTCTGGCGAATATAGCAGTATAGAATCGGCTCGATGCGGTCGGTAATCAAGGGGAGGCTTTCTTTGGTGTGCCAAATGAGATGGAGATTGATTTCGCTGTAATAATTACCCGACATAAAGTTTTCCCTGCGAGATATTGCGGCTCAAGCCAAACAACGAGAAGGCCCAGGAATGGGCCTCTAATAAAAAGGAAGAATATAAGATAAAAAATGATCCGTCAACCCGGCGTGAACGCCGGGCCTAAGACCGCCTGCGGCGGACAACGCCCATAAATGGGCGTAAAGCGGGCAATGCCCATAAATGGGCATAAAAAAGTAAAGCGGGCAATGCCCATAAATGGGCATAAAAAAGTAAAGCGGGCAATGCCCATAAATGGGCGTAAAAAAGTTTTAGGTAAACCGTCAACCCGGCGTGAACGCCGGGCCTAAGACCGCCTGCGGCGGACAACGCCCATAAATGGGCGTAAAGTGGGTAATGCCAATGAATAGGCGTAATCGCGCAACACCCATTAATGGGCGTTAAGTTAAGCGGCAACTGAAGATATCGCCTAAAGGCGAGGGTTTTTATATCCCAATGTGAGACAATAAACTGGCAAGAAAAAAAGCAATCCCGGATCTATTCCAAGGCCCGGCAAGGTATGGCGGGAATTTTTCGCAGCGTAACCGGTCCGAAAAGGCCGGAGGGCAGCGGCTGCGGGTTGCCTTTTTCGAATTTGGTGATATTTGTTTTTGTTTTCCGTTGGTCGGGCGGGAGTTTTTGGTCGCCTATGAGCCGATTCGCCCATGAATTGACCACTTGAATTTCCAAGTGGTTTTTCCCGGCCCTGGCGGAAGCGGAAATATCAACGCGGAACGGCGATTTCCAGAGCACGCCCAACGATCGGCCGTTGAGCGATAGCTCGGCTATTTCGCTCAGCTCTCCAAGATCGAGTTCCAGCAGCCCATTGGACTCGAGCATTTCGGCCGGCACGTCCATATCTCGCACGTATGTCGCCGTTCCGGAAAAGTATTTTATGTTGAGATCGGGGTTTTCGGTCCAGGATTTCAAGGCATTAAACTCGATCGATTCCGGGGCGCCCCAGCCCGGAGCGAAATGAACTTGCCAAGGTCCTTCCATGATGCGCAACAGCGGTTCGGCGGCGGTTACGCGGATCGTTTGCCCGGCAGCGGTTTGAAGTTCATAATTTCCCTTTTCGCGCGATTCGAGCGCCGCGCGGCCGTCTTTATCGGCGATGATTTCCACCGGCGAAGCGGTTTGCGTGCCCGGGGCATTAGGGAACAACATTTTGCCGTCTTTTGCCAGGCTGGTGAAATGCGGCCCTACAGGACGGCGGAACACGACAAACGTGGAACCATAAGGCTCGAAATTCAGCGGCATCGCAAGGCGATTGTCTTTTTGGCAATCGTAGATCATGGCGCGGCGGATTTCGCCCGTATCGGGCGACCACAATTCCGGCGCCTTGTCGGCAATCCTGAACGTGCACTGATAGTGTTTTGCCCGATTCGAGGGATTGGAGATGAAGTAAATGTCCATTTCGCCGGCCGTGCGATGAATGTAATTCAGCGCGTCTTGCGGCCCGTCGCCATGACATTCGAAGTCGGGC
>JBEKIK010000296.1:0-3962 GCA_050011795.1 Thermoguttaceae bacterium
ATATGGGGGAACATATTATTATGGGGGAACGTATTATTTTGCCGGAGACATCGCGGAAGTGCTGGTGTTCAACCGGGGGTTGACGGCCGATGAGAAGGTCGCCGTGGGAAGTTACCTGTTTTCTAAATACAATCTTTGCCAATACGCGACAAACACGTCCCCTCCGGCAGCCCCAAGCAATCTGACCGCCACCGGTGTGTCGCCATATCAGCTAAACCTGAATTGGAATCGGACTTCAACCAACGAAACCGGCTTTGTCATCGAACGCAAAACAGACACAAATGGAACTTATCAGGAGATCGGAACAGTTGCGTCTGGCATTACCAATTTTTCGGATGTTGCCACTTATGCAACCAACCAGTATTTCTACCGGGTCAAAGCGGAAAACTATTTTGGCCAATCCGGCTATTCCACCGAAATCTCGCCACCGGTTGTCAGCCTGACACTTCTCTCAACCAACGCCTATATCCTCGTCGGTTCAACTAATCTCCTCCAGGTGCAAGTATTGGATACGGACAG
This sequence comes from Thermoguttaceae bacterium, assembly GCA_050011795.1. Taxonomy (GTDB): domain Bacteria; phylum Planctomycetota; class Planctomycetia; order Pirellulales; family Thermoguttaceae; genus JBEKIK01. The sequence goes on from JBEKIK010000296.1 coordinate 520, forward strand.
CACGCCTAACCTTATAACGATTTACAATTACAATGCTTTGAATACGAATAATGTGATCGCCAGCGCAACCTCCGCGCCTTTGACCAGCCCCTGGATTCCCTTGCTTCAAAGCGACTATTCTTTTGCCGCCATCGCTTATGATGCCGCGGGCAACAGCCGGTTTTCTCCGCCTCTGTCCATAACCGCTTATCTGGACTCGAATGGCGACGGGATTCCCGACATTCTGCAAGTCTCGGCAGGCAATGATCCGCTTAATCCTTGGACTCCGCCGCCATACAATACCAACGACCTGACAGCCCCTGTCATTACATTGTTGATTCCGACCAATGCGATAATCGTTCCTTGAATATGACCTTTCCAAAAACAGTTATGATTACCACTGACCGTCTGCGAGAGAAGTTGAACCCGAGAACCGAAGTGGATCCGGGGAGCGCACGCGCCCCGCGTGCTATTTTCCGCGCCCTCGCGGAAAAAATCGAGCGCACCCGAAGGCTCCGAAGGTTCAGAGCAGCATCACGCGCAAAACAGATGGACGCGAGGCGCGTCCAGCCACACCCGGGGCGGGTGTGCTCCCCAACAACGCGGCCCCTGCCAACGCCGTTGCGCTTGATGACATGGACGCTGATTTTCGTTCAAGCCATTTTGCCCGTCGCCCAGCAGGCATTGGCCGAAACAATAACCGCCACGCCGCTCGCGCCAGCCGCCGCGCCTCGCGCAACGCCGCCGGCCGCGCCGGTGGTAAAAGTCAATCGCACGGTGCCCAATGTGAAACCGCCCTCGTTGGAACTTCAATTTTCCGCAAGTCCGGCCGACCAGGAAATTTCAAGCGCGCGGGTTTTTGGCGGGCCGATAATTTCCCTCGGGAAAACCGTGTCTCCGACTGAAAATAAAGACCTTGCCGCGGCTTTGCTGGCCTATCGCAACCGGCAAGACCCGGATGATGCCAGCGCCATTGAAACTTTTCTCCAGGCGCATCCTGATTCGCCGCGTCGCATTTCTCTTGTGGCCAATCTGACTTCGCATTACCACCGCACCTGCCAGTTTTCCAAGGCGTTGGAAGCCTGCCGGCAAGTGTGGGCCTCTGGCAAAGACGTTGCCGATATAAACGGCAGGCAGGTGGTGGACCAGGCTGTTGGCGAATGGGCTTCCCTTTTGGTCACGATGGGAAAAGTGGAGGAACTAAAAGCGCTATTGCGGGAATTGAACGGGCGCGGCTTGCACGGTTCCGCCGCCGTCAGAATTTCCGATGCGCAAAGCGCCTTGTGGCAAATGGAACGCTACCCCGGACAATCCTTCAGATGCGGGCCTTTTTCGTTGTCCCGCATCCAGGCCGCGCTGAATCCGTCCGCGCAAAATCTCGCCTCATTTTTAAGTGACGAATCCACGACCAACGGCACGTCGCTTTATCAAAACTTGTTGCTGGCTCAAGGGATGGGGCTGAAATACCAGATGGCCCGGCGGCAGCCCGGCGCGGAAATTCCACTGCCTGCCATGGCGCATTGGAATCTGGGGCACTTCTCCGCCTTGATACAAATGCAAAATGGTCATTATCGGATTGAAGACCCGGCCTTTCAACAAGGATGGGTCAGTCCGAAAGTCCTGGATGCGGAATCCGACTGCTTCCTGATTCCTGCCGGTTCGTTGCCCGCCGGCTGGTCGCCTGTGGCGGAGGAAGAGGGCAAAACGATTTTTGGGAAATGCGTCCCTAATTCAAGCGATGCTGGCGCCGGCGGTGGTGATTCCGACAGCGGTCCGCCTCCGGCAGGGGGCGGAGGCGGCGCAGGGGGCCGTTCGAACGACAAAGGTTGCCCACCGGCGGGAATGCCGCAATACACGTTCAACACGATGCGAATCGGCCTGGAAGTTGCCGATGTGCCTTTGGGTTACACGCCGCCGCTCGGACCTGAAATTGAATTCAGGATTACTTACAGCGAAAAGACAATCTTTCAGACCGGTCCTTTTTCATACTCCAATCTTGGGAATCAATGGACTTACGAATGGCTGACATATATTTCCGACGATACCACAAAGCCGAATGCGGATGTAAACATAGTTGTCAACAACGGCAACTCGGTGACATTTACCGGTTACAATCCGTCCACGGGAACTTATGCCGTTCAATATCAAGGGCAGGCGCAATTGACAAAAACTTCCGGCACCAGCTATCAATGCCTTTATCCGAATGGTTCCATGAAATTCTTTTCCCAGCCGGACACTACCAACGGCCCGCGCCGGGTTTTCCTGACTAAAATGCAAGACCCCGCGGGGAATGCCCTCACCTTCACTTACGATTCCTATTTCCGGATGATCGCGGTGCGGGACGCGATTGGGCAGGTGACCACCATCACGAACGAGCTGTCTGATAACCCCGCCGACAGCCGCTTTTACAAAATCACCAGGGTGACCGACCCGTTCACGCGCTACGCCACTTTCACATACAACGCTTCCGGTCAATTGACGAATATCACGGATGAAATCGGCATTTCTTCGTCTTTTGCTTATGGAGCGACCAATGAAGCCGATTTTATCAACGCAATGACCACTCCCTATGGCACGACAACTTTTGCAAACAACAATGCGGATTACACCAACTTTAGCATCACTAACATAGATTTAAGCCGGCGCTGGATTCAAGCCACCGACCCGCTGGGCGGCCAGGAGCGAATGGAATTTTCGCAGACGAACGGGGTGAACATCGAAGACCCGGGCAATTTAGTGCCGAGCGGACTGGTTTCGGATTACCGAAATCGTGATCTGTCCATTCGCATGAGTTTCTTTTGGAACAAAAAAAACATGCAAGCCATGCAAGGCCGGTTGGATTACAACAAGGCGCGGCAATATGTCTGGGACAGGGCGGCGGCAAATTACTATATGTTGAGCCGGACGCTTGAAAGCATCAGGCAGCCCATGGAAAGCGCCCGTGTCTGGTATAATTATCCGGGGCAGCAGTCCTGTTTTCAGGAAGGAACGATGAATACACCAACGATCATCGCGCGGGTGCTGGATGATGGCACGACTCAAATGCAGCAGTATCAATACAACGCCATTGGCAAGCCGGTGCTGGCCATTGATCCGGCGGGACGCACGACGCTGTTCACTTACGCCTCAAACAACATTGACCTGTTGACGGTGGCGCAGCTTGCCGCGGGCCAGACCAATGTGCTGGCCCAATACACCTATAATTCCCAGCATCTGCCGCTGACGGCGGTGGACGCGGCGGGCAACACCAATTGCTTCGGTTACAACACCAACGGCCAGTTGACGGCGTTGACCAATGCGCTGGGCCAGGTGGTCGCGGTGGCTTACGATACGAACGGCTATCTGACCGGCATCGCCGGGCCGCTCGGGATGACGAACGGTTTCACTTACGACGGTCTTGGCCGGGTGCGGACGGTGACGGATTCGGAGGGCTACACGATCACGGCCAGTTATGACAACCTGGA
>JBEKIK010000297.1:0-3954 GCA_050011795.1 Thermoguttaceae bacterium
AGGAGTTGTCCGGCTAGCCGACGGCGAGTCTCCAACTCGGCTGCGCTTCCGTGCTTTCTCATACAATACTATACGCATAGCCACGTCTTATGGTTCATTAGCTAGGAAAAGATCAATAATAAATCGAAGAAGTCAAGGACAGGAAAATATCCAGGTTTTCTGAGAAGTTTTGGGTAGTATAGAGATATAATCGCTAAAGCTTCTTCTTCAATTTTCTGTCTTGACATCGGTGCAACAGCCGGTACGTAGAGACTCATTAGTTCCTCTCCTGTTCCAAAATTTCCTTTATTCTCATAACGACTTCGTCATCTAGGCTGTCCTCATCGCATCGTCGAGCTAATGCAACAAGCATATCTGCCACGTGGTCATCCTTGTCTTTGACCGAGATTTCAATTGACTGTCGAGAGCGGGCCGCCAGGATTAACATTTCTGGCAATTTGTTCTCCTCGCCCATTTTGACGAGAATCTTCCTAATCTTCTCGGGACTTGGTGGATTTCTTCGTCCTCTTTCCACATCGCTGATAAACACGATGCTACAACGAATTGTGTCAGCAATATCCGCCAAGGTCATCTCTTTGGCCCGCCTAAGATGACGAAGTGTTTCACCAAAGAGTTTTTTCTTATTCAAGGGATCCTCCTTTCATTAATATGTATTAATCTCTATAACTCACTTTTAACCACGCTGTTTAACTTTTTAGCCGATTGGCTTAAATCTGTCAAGTGGATTTCTTGGAAATTTTTTAGAAGCATAAGATCCGAATGGTGGAGCGATGTCCCGTCCTGCCATCAAGGGGTGCAGTGCTTGATCGCATCCTATAGCACATGCCGGCTTTTCACTTATGTATTGTCTGGTTATGATAAAGGATTCGATTGCAGACAACGGCAGACATGATGCCCATGTCACCCATTTTCCCCATCCTTCACCCTCACCCTAGCCCTCTCCCGAAGGGAGAGGGGACTATTATGAATACCAACGAATTACGCGAAAAATATCTTGTCTTTTTCGAGTCCAAGGGTTGCACGCGCAGACCCAGCGACGTGCTGGTGCCGCGCTGGGATCCGTCGGTGCTGTTCACGCCGGCCGGGATGAACCAATTCAAGGATCATTTTCTGGGCCGGTGCAAGTTGGAGTTCACCCGAGCAACGACATGCCAAAAATGTCTGCGCACCGGCGATATCGACAACGTGGGACGCACGGCATACCATCACACGTTTTTCGAGATGCTGGGCAACTTCAGTTTCGGCGATTATTTCAAACGCGATGCGATCCACTGGGCCTGGGAGTTTTTGACCGATAAGAAGTGGCTTGGCCTTGATCCCAATCGCATTTCGGCCACGGTATATCTCGATGACGACGAGGCGGCGGGCATCTGGCTTAATGAAATCCGCCGTCCGCCCGAGCGCCTCCAGCGCCTGGGCGAGGACGAAAATTTCTGGCCGGCAAACGCCCCCAGCCAAGGCCCAGACGGAGTGTGCGGCCCGTGCAGCGAAATTTATTATCATACCGAGTTCGGCTCGGTCGAAATTTGGAACCTCGTGTTCACGCAGTTCAACCGCGTCGGCGATCCGCCCAACAATCTCCGTGGGCTGCCCAGCCGCAACATCGACACCGGCATGGGCCTGGAGCGTACAGCGGCGGTCTTGCAGGGCGTGGATTCGAATTTCCACATCGACATCCTCCGGCCCCTGGTCGAGGCTGCCGGCGAGGTCTGCCATATCCGTTATCAACCCGAAAGCGAAACCGGCCGGCGATTGCGGCGGATCGCCGATCACGTCCGGGCTTGCACGTTCGCCATCCACGAGAACGTTATTCCCGGCCCGAACAAGGAAAAGTACGTCATCAAGCGGCTCTTGCGCCGGGCGGTGTTGGACGGGCATCAGATGGGCATGCGCGAGCCGTTTTTGCACAAACTCGTGGGCACGGTGGCCGATTTAATGAAACAGCCCTATCCCGAACTGACCGAAACCGTGGCCAAGGTCTCCAACGTGATCGAAAAAGAGGAGGCCCATTTCCTTTCCACCATCGACGCGGGATTGGACCGCATCGAGCGCATTTTCGACCAGATGCGCGGCGAGCATCGCGGCACGGTCTCCGGCGCCGAGGCCGCCGACATGTTCCAAACCCACGGTTTCCCGCCCGAGTTGTTTGAAACGCTGGCCGCGGAGCGCAATTTCACCTTCGATTGGCCCGCCTTCCAGGAAGAGATGAAAAAACACGGCGACATTTCCGGACCGGCCGAAAAAATCCAGGTCTTCAAGCACGACCCGCTGGAGGCCCTGAAAAAGGCCGTCCATGGCAGCACGTTCCTGGGCTACGAAACCGACGAGGGCCGCGACGCGAAGGTGTTGGGCATTATATCCAACGATCAACTCTGCGACAGGATCGACGAACTGGACCACGTCCGGCCGGTCGTGCTGGTGCTCGACAAGACGCCTTTCTACGGCGAAATGGGCGGACAAGTGGGCGACGTGGGCGAAATCGCCGGCAAGCATTTTCACTTTGAAGTAATCGACACGCAGGTCGAGGGGGCTTTCATCTTGCACGTCGGGCATCTGCGCGAAGGACAAGTGGAACTGGGGGCGACCGTCACGGCCCGGATCGACGCCGCGCGCAGGCAAGGCATCCGCCGGGCGCATTCGGCCACGCATTTGCTGCACTACGCCTTGCGCAAACATCTGGGCGAACACGCCATGCAGCAGGGATCGAAGGTGGATAACGATCTTTTGCGCTTCGATTTCGCCAATCCCTCGTCAGTGAGTTTGGAGGAGTTGCAGCGGATCGAGATGGAAGTGAACGACAAGATCATGGCCGGCTTGCCCATCGGCTGGGAAAACCTGCCCATAGCCCAGGCCCGAAAAACAGGGGCCATGATGCTCTTCGGCGAAAAGTATCCCGACGTGGTGCGCGTGGTTTCGGCCGGCGATTTCAGCAAGGAACTCTGCGGAGGCACGCATCTGGATAACACCGGAAAGATCGGATTGTTCAAGATCATAGGCGAGGAGAGCGTGGCCGCCGGCACGCGGCGAATCACCGCCCTTACCGGCCGCGGGGCCTTGGAATTCATCCAGCGCACGCAATCCATACTTGCCCGATCCGCGGGAATTCTTAAAGTCCCGACTGAAGTTCTACCCGAACGCTTGGAATCCATCGGGAAAGAACTGCGGGAGTTGAAAAAAAAGGCCGCCGGCCCAAAGGCCGAAGGCACGGGCGTCGATCAACTGCTGGCCCAGGCCGAGGAAATAGCGGGCGTGAAGGTGATTACGGCCGAGGCGCCAGGCGGTCCGGCTGAGATGCGGCAAATGATCGATCTGCTGCGTCGCAAGAACGCTTCGATCGCCGTTATGTTGGGCAATGCACAGGTTGAAGAAAAGAAGGTAACACTGATCGCCGGACTCACAAAGGACCTGGTTGCAAAAGGCATCGACGCGGTGGCCTGGGTCCGCTCGGCGTCGAGCATTGTCGGCGGCAGCGGCGGCGGACGAGCGGACATGGCCCAAGCCGGCGGCAAATCGCCGGAAAAACTCGCCGAAGCCTTTGCCGCGGCGAAAGAAGCGATGAAAAAGATGCTGAAATGACGGCATAATTCCCGCCATGCAAACGAACAATTATTACGCCCTTACAGGGCTTTGATGAAGGTAGGCTTGACCTTTCTACCCAGGGCGTTGCCCTGGGCTATCGTATTTCAGCCCTTGGGGCTGTTTGATATAAAACACATGGCGAGGAGTGTCGGAGTTCCAGTAATTGGAAGGATCGCTGGATTCCCAGGAATTGGAAAAAAGCTGGAGTTCCAGGTGTATAGATTATTTCAAAACCCCGAAGGGGTTGAATATGACAGCCCAGGGCAACGCCCTGGGGAGAGAGATCCCAACAATTCACATTAAAGCCCTTAAAGGGCGAAATATTCTTTCAATCCCACACATATTGCTCATTGAATTGGATTCGATATTTTTTCA
>JBEKIK010000298.1:0-3916 GCA_050011795.1 Thermoguttaceae bacterium
ATCGAGGGTCCGTTCAAATAAAGTTCCAAATATTGCCGGTTCCACATTCGACCAATCATACTCATTGACAGCCGTAAGAATGTTTATCTCTTGTGAGTTCAGCGGAATATCATCGGTGTCGTCGACCAATCCGCCGTTAAACCACTTTATTTCCTCCGGCCCGAAATCGCCGCCCTTGGCCATGGCGGCAAATAGATTTTCCAATCGCCGCGTGAGCGAGGCTGGATTAGCCTTGGCGTTTTCCAATAATTTTGAAAAAAGTTTCGGCGGCAAAAGCCCGATGTCCTCACCGAACATGCAGAACATGAGTTTCATAAGGAAATGGGCTGCCCGATGTGCTTCGATGCCAGGATGCATGCGCAGACGTTCCGCCAAATCGGAGAACCGCGTTGCCGCCTCCTTGGTGATATTCTCCGCACGCACGTCGGGCCGCAGGGCGTTGGCATCGGTAAACAATTTACGCAGAACATCGAGATTTTGCGGCTTGGCCATGCCCGCCAGATCGAAAGCATACACCCGCTTGGGCGTGTTCGTGAAATTGGTGTGAATTTCGAACCGGTCCAGGTCGCAAACCACCAAAAGTGGCGGATTATCCAGGTCCTCGCGGTATTCCAGCAATTGATCATATGCCGCGGCAAGATTTTTACGTTTACCCTTGTATTCCCAAGCAAAATGCTCTCGCATCCAGACGTCGGCCCAGCCCTGCTCGCCGCCCGTTTTGTGTACGCCGCGTTCAAAAGTATAAAAAGTGCCGTCCGGGTCGGCCTCGGCGGGCTTGGGCTGTCCCAATAAGTCACATAGGTCTAAAAAATGCTGTTGACACGCCGACCTCTCCGATAGATTCGCCCGCTGCCACTTTGTAATGAATTCCTGCGGAGTCATGTATATATGCCAATCGGGTCCACAAGACGAGCGAGTTCGATTTCCCCGCCCCTTCTGTCCATAAGCCTAACAGCCGTAAAGATAAACGTCAATCTGCCAGCGGATAGCGAATAGCGGACAAGGAATAGTGTTTAGTGGATAGTGCTGAACCCTGAACCCCGAACCACAAACCATCTTCCTTACCTTGCCCACTAACCACTGCCCACCGCCCACTTTTATTCATCCCTCATCCCTCATCCCTCATCCTTTCCTTTTCTTCTGCCACTTCTGGGCATAGCCCGTCCAACAATTGCCCTTTTTCCTCAAAAATCATTTCATCCAAAAACTAGGAAAAATGCCCAAAAATACCAAAAATGGTTGAAAATGAATTTCCTCGCTTGCAACTTTTTTCTAGTGTGTTTACCCCCATCACTCTTCGCATCTCCCATTTACACAACAACTTGCTTCCAGCCCCCCATGTGGTTTTTTTGAAAACTCAAATTCTGACTTTTCAGAAATAATTCATTTCCAAAAATCTCTTGTGGAAAAATTCCAACTGCTTATCCCGCAATACATTTGCGCGCACCACAACCGCAGTCTTTTCACTGATACTTTTTAAGCACTAAAATGCCTAAAAAAACGGCACCATAACCCCTTATTTTCCAACCCCTTAACCCCCGCCCCATAAGACCGAAAATCCCTTTTCTCCGTATCCCGGAAACAATTCCAAACCCCCTCAAGAAAAACCTCACTTTTCTCATACACCCCGAACCCGGAGCCAGACAAGAATGTCCGCCCTCCTTAATCCCTAACCCCTAATCTCTAATCTCTAGCCCCTGACCACTATTTGCCGCAATAGTCGATGGTCCGCGCCAATTCGCTTTTAAGATCTTTGCGCCGGACGATGCGGTCGATAAAGCCGTGTTCCAAGAGAAATTCGCTGGTTTGAAATCCCTTGGGCAGTTCGATGCGGATGGTGGCCTTGATGGTCCGCGGGCCGGCGAAACCGATGAGGGCTTTAGGCTCGGCGAAGATCACGTCGCCCAGCGAGGCGAAGCTGGCGGCCACGCCGCCCATGGTTGGGTTGGTCAAGACGGAGATAAACAGTCCGACCGACCGGTCGAAGCGAGCCAGGGCCGCCGAAACCTTGGCCATCTGCATCAGCGACAAGATGCCTTCGTGCATGCGTGCCCCGCCGCCTGAACCGGAGACGATAATCAGCGGCAGTTGTTGTTGGGTTGCCCGTTCGATGGTGCGGGTGAGTTTTTCGCCCACCACCGAGCCCATGCTGCCCATGATGAAAGAGGAATCGGTCACGCCGAAGGCCACCCGGCGGGCGCGGATCATGCCCGTGCCCACCACGGCCGCTTCTTTAAGCCCGGTGCGCTGTTGTTCCTCTTCGAGCCGCTGCGGATATGGTATTTTGTCCACGAATCCCAGCGGATCGGTCGATTGCAAGTCGGCGTCCCACTGCTCGAATGTGCCCTCGTCCAGGACTTGTTTGATGCGTTCTTGGGCAGACACGTACCAGTGGTAATCGCACTCGGGACAGACCCCGAGGCGTTTTTCCGCTTCTTTGCGGAAGATGGTTTGCTGGCACCCGGGACAGCGTTTCCACAGTCCTTCGGGCACGCCGCGCTTGGGACGCTTGATCAAATTCCGCCAACTGCCGGCATCTGGTGCGTTAGATGGCATTTAATTGGTCTTCATCCTTTAACAAGAACTTCTTCCGGCTCGACTTGGAGGATTTCCACGCGGCTGTGGCCGTTGGTGGGTTTCCACAAATCGCCCAATTCACCATGGACGATAAAACGGCGCACCAGACTAAGCAGTGGCTCGGGCACGCAGACGCCAATCATACCGTCCTTGTGGCGTTTAAGCAATTTCATCATGGCTAAGCGGACTCGCTGGTCGGCCGCCTCGAGCATTTCACCCTCGGGCGGGCAGACGTGTTCCGGTTGCTCCTGCCATTGACGATAAACCTTGGGCTGCTTCCGACGCACGTCCTTGGTCAGCATCCCCTGCCACAGTCCGTGATTGAGGTTTTGCAGGCGATCGAGTTTTCGCATCTTTATGTCCAGGTTTTCGGAAATGGTTTGCGCGGTGCGAAAGGCCGGCTCGCTGGGCGGGGCATAGATTACTTCCAAACCCTTGTCGCGCAATTCCTCGGCCGCCTGGGCCGCTTCGGCCAGGCCTTGCTCGTTTAAGGGGATGTCTAACGTTCCTTGAATCCGCTCCTGCAAATCATAGTCGGTGGTTCCGGGACGGATAAGCGCGATTTTTAACATTTCTAGCTACAATTTCCTCTCTTTAAAGGGGACAATCCCCCGGCGAAAATCGGGACAGTCCCCAACTTATTATATGTGTACATTTTTCGCGGATATTGCCAAGGCGGTCATCTCTTCCATAAATTTGCCGTAATCTGCCTGGGAAAACAATGCTGAACCGGTGACCAATAAATCGGCGCCTGCCCGGGCACAATCGCCGATGGTATCGTGCCCAATGCCGCCATCGACGGAGAGCAGCACGGCGGGATCGGCCATCTCCCGCAGATGCCGCAATTTTTCCAATGTAACCGGATTGAACTCCTGGCCGCCGAAACCAGGCGTTACGCTCATCACTAATACCAAGTCGCACAGATCGAGGCAGCCTTCCAGGGCGGAGACCGGAGTGATCGGATTCAGTGAAATTCCGGCCGCCGCGCCGAGTTGGTGAATTTCGTCCAACAGGGGGCGGGGATTTGGCACGGCTTCGATGTGGATAGTCAACAAATCGGCGCCGGCGCGGCGGAAGGCATGGATGTACCGCGCAGGCTCGGAGAGCATCAAATGCACGTCCAAGGGCAGATCGGTCGAGCGGCGGATGGCCTCGACCACCGGGACGCCGATGCTCAGGTTGGGCACAAAATGGCCGTCCATTATGTCCAGGTGCAGGATCTTCGCGCCCGCAAGTTCCAGTCGACGGATTTCTTCATCAAGATGGGCAAAGTCGCACGACAACAACGACGGATTCACCAGCGGGGCCGCGTTCCTGAGATCAGTGAGCATCCTTGAAA
>JBEKIK010000299.1:0-3911 GCA_050011795.1 Thermoguttaceae bacterium
CGACGACGGCGGCCAGATTCGCTCCGAGGCGACGGTGAAAATCTGCATCGGCGAGGTGGTCCGGCACGAGGTGGCCGAAGGCGACGGCCCGGTAAACGCCCTGGACGCCGCCATGCGAAAGGCCCTTAACGGCAGCTTCCCCAATCTGGCCAAATTGCACCTCGTCGATTATAAAGTGCGGGTAATAAACTCCGATGCCGCAACGGCCGCCGGAGTGCGCGTGATCATCGAAAGCCAGGACGAAAACGACGTCTGGGGCACCGTGGGCGTGAGTGAAAACATAATCGAAGCAAGCTGGATCGCCCTGGCCGACAGTTTCGAGTACAAGTTGTGCAAAGACGAAGAAACAGAAGACGAAAGACAACACTTGGGATTTTAACGTGAAACCGCTAATCATGTTCCCTCTCCCTTTGGGAGAGGGCTAGGGTGAGGGCGTTCGTACTATGATAGATCTACTTATGCCAACCGATTTGCTGTGGAGTTTTGAAGAATTGCACGAAAGGCTCATTGACGATATAGGAGCAGCATTTGTTACGCTCGAAAGTCAAGGAAAAATATCAAAAGAAACTTGGAATAATACGTACAAGGAGTCAAGAATGACTGTCTCTCAGGGATGTCTATTAGGGACAGGAGGAGATGTTAAGCATAAGGAAGGAGGGCTATGGAAATTATCTATTGATTACGCCCGGGAAAAACTAAATTGCAATCAACAAGATGCAGAAAATCTATCTCAGGATCTGAGGTGTTATGCGCGTTACAATGACTTTCAGTTGTATACTTATGTTAATGATTTCAAAAAACATTTCAATTGTGGCCCAAAAAGACATAAAGAAAAGCATCCTTGGTACGACGGTGCCAAACGTCTGGTATTGATAGTTGAGGTTGAAAACAATTCAAATGAATTGCTTGGCGAATTCGCTGGATTGCTGCAAGTGCGATGCCCTATTAAATATCTTTTCATTAGAAAGGACAAAATTCTGGATGAAATCAATACGTTCTGCTGTGACGAGAAATCATTCGTTAATGAACTTCCGGAAACCCATTTGTGGATCTCAGAAATTCCTCAAATACCTACGTCACCTAGAAATTGGACATATCATCACGCACACGTGAGAAACGATGGAAAAATAAAATTTGAGCAGTATCAACCCTCACCCTAGCCCTCTCCGCAAAGGAGAGGGGACTTTCTTAACGGACTCCGAAAACTGCCAACTGACAACCATGAACACAACGATAAACGAGCTTCCCAAACAGTACGATCATGCCGCCGCCCAGGAGCAATGGTATCGCTTTTGGGAGGAAAAAGGCTATTTTCATTCCGAGCCGAATCCGAAAAAGAAGCCCTACACCATCGTCATTCCGCCGCCGAACGTGACCGGGGCGTTACACCTGGGCCATGCCCTGAACAACACCTTGCAAGACATCCTCATCCGGCAAAAGCGGATGCAAGGCTACGAAACGCTTTGGATGCCCGGCACCGATCACGCCGGCATCGCCACCCAGGCCGTGGTCGAGCGGCGGCTGTTGCAGGAGGAAAAACTTTCGCGGCACGAACTAGGCCGGGAAGGATTGGTCGGGCGGATCTGGCAGTGGAAGAACGATTATGAAGCCCGCATCATCGGACAACTCAAGGAAATGGGCTGTTCCTGCGATTGGCAGCGCACGCGGTTCACGCTAGATGAGGTTTGCGCCCGGGCCGTGCGGGAGACGTTTTTCCAGTTGTTTAAGGAGGGAAAAATCTATCGCGGCAAGCGGCTGGTCAATTGGGATACGTTCCTGCAAACCGCCGTCAGCGACGACGAGGTGTTTCACGAAACGGTCGAGGGCCATTTTTGGTACATCAATTATCCGATCATCGATGCAAAACCCGGCGAACCAAAGCACGTAACCGTGGCCACTACCCGGCCCGAGACCATGCTGGGCGACACGGCCGTAGCGGTGCATCCCGATCCGGCCGGAGCATTGAAAGCGGCCGAGGCGGAATTAAACGAACGCCTGGCGGCGGCCCCGTCAAAGGAAAAACCGGCCATTCAGGAACAATTGGACGAAGTGCGGCGCCGGCGTCGGGAGATGCTGCCGTATCTCGAGAAACTCCGCGACATGGCCCTGGACGGCCGACAGGTGATGCTGCCGCTTTTGGATCGTCCGATTCCGCTGATTGCGGACGTTTGGGCAAAGCCCGAACTTGGCACCGGTTGCGTGAAAATCACGCCTGCGCACGATCATAACGACTACGACGTGTGGCAACGGCATCTCGAGATCGGCGCGATCAACATTCTCAATCCCGACGGCACGTTAAACGAAAACGCCGGGCCGTACCGGGGCCAAACCGTGATGAAAGCCCGCGATAACGTGGCGGCCGATCTGGAAAAACTCGGCCTGATGGAAAAGATCGAGGATCGTGAAATCGATCTTGCCCACAGCGACCGCTCAAAAACCCCCATCGAGCCGTATTTGACCGACCAGTGGTTTGTGAAAATGGACGAACTGGCCCAGTCGGCCATGGACGCCGTGACCGACGGCCGCGTGAAGATCGTTCCCGAACGCTATGCCAAGGGCTATCTCGACTGGCTCGGCGAAAAGCGCGACTGGCCCATAGGCCGCCAACTCTGGTGGGGACATCAAATTCCTGTATGGACAATAACCCTGCCGAACAGGAACGAGGACATTACATTAACCCAGAGGGATTTCCACACCGTGTTCGACGAATTCGCAAATGCTTTTGATCTTGTAAATGATATCGATGTTCGCCAAGCCGAAGACTCCGACGTAAACTACTATATTTTCGCTCGAACGGATGCCGCCGTCAATGAAATGAACAACTTTATTAGCCGGCATGACCGGTTCAGAGTAACCGGCCTTCACGATAATGATCCGCAGCCATCCGTCGGCAATCTCGAATTTGAAAGTCCCCGCTACAACGCTGATAATGCGTTTTGGGAATTTATAGGGTTCGGGGTCATTTCGAGGCAAGAGCAAGACGTCCTTGATACCTGGTTCAGTTCGGCGTTGTGGCCGCATTCCACGCTGGGCTGGCCGGGGCCGGAATGGGAGAAGCTTAAATATTATTATCCCACCAGCGTGCTAATAACCAGCCGCGACATAATCACGCTTTGGGTGGCGCGGATGGTGCTCACCGGATTGCACAACGTGGGCGATATTCCATTCCATGAGGTTTATATTCATCCCAAAATTCTGGACAACTACGGCGAAGGCATGTCGAAGTCGAAGGGCAACGGCGTTGATCCGATCGACGTGATAGAGAAATTCGGCGCCGATGCGCTGCGATTCGGCCTGGCCTGCCTTACGACCGAGACGCAAGACATACGCATGCCAGTGGAATTCGAGTGCCCGCACTGCGGAAAACTAATGGAGCAAACCCGCGCGAATCGGATCAAGCCGAGTTTGAAGTGCAAGGATTGCGCCAAGGAATTTTCCACGCAATGGGCCGATAAACCCGAAGACAAGGTTCTGCCGCGGGGCGCGGTGGTTTCCGAGCGTTTCGAGCTTGCCCGCAACTTCTGCAACAAACTTTGGAACGCCTCTCGCTTCGCCTTGATGAATCGGGAAGGTTATACGCCGGGCAAGGTGCGCGATGAGGAATTGCGGTTGGAAGACAAATGGGTGCTCAGCCGCCTGGCCACGGTGACCAAAGCGGTCACCGACGCCTTGGCCGAGTATCGCTACGCCGACGCCGCCCGGTCGCTTTACGATTTCGCCTGGGACGAGTTTTGCAGCTTTTACGTGGAGATGGTAAAAGGCCGATTGCAAGACCAGTCGCAGCGCGACGTTGCCCAGCGGGTACTGGCCCATACGCACGACGCGCTGTTGCGTCTGCTGCATCCGATGATCCCGTTTTTGACCGAAGACGTGTGGCAGCGCCTAGCCGAAGCGGCACCCAGTCGCGGCAT
>JBEKIK010000300.1:0-3896 GCA_050011795.1 Thermoguttaceae bacterium
GACCTTATTTAAAGTTAATTTGGACATGTCGCGTGCCGATTAAGGAGTTTGGGAAAACTTTGCCGACTGCGCGGAGTTTGCCGAACGGTCGTGCTTCCTAACCTCGGGTGTGGCGAATATGTCCAGTACAAAAACTGAAACGACGCTGCCTCAAAGTCCTACAACAGGCATTCAAGCTTTTCTTCCGGATGCACGCATCGATGCCGCTCACTCTCTTGAAGGGCAAGATTCTGATCTTATGCCGGCGGCTATGGCGAATTCATCCATTGATTCTGATATTGAATCAGTTATTGCGGATTCGGCTGAAAATGTGTCCGTTCTCGCGGCTGTGGAATTTCCAAAAGATGATTTGGCAAGTGAACAACTTCAGCGGCAAGCCGAGCAACTGGCCCATTATTTACGCGCCCGGCAGGAAGAACTC
Source organism: Thermoguttaceae bacterium (assembly GCA_050011795.1). Classification (GTDB taxonomy): domain Bacteria; phylum Planctomycetota; class Planctomycetia; order Pirellulales; family Thermoguttaceae; genus JBEKIK01. The sequence goes on from JBEKIK010000300.1 coordinate 422, forward strand.
GATCATCGCGAAGCGCAACTGAACGCGGAGATCGCCCAATTGGAATCCGATCTGCGCAAGGCCCGGTTGTGCCTTTCCGAACGGGAAGCCGAACAAGACGAGCGTCGGCAAGAGTTGGACAATAGGGAAAAGGAAATCTTGGAGCGATTGGAGCGATTGGCCGCGGCCGACGCCGCGTTGAAACGTAAACCCGGGGCCGAACTCGAATTCGCCGGCCGTTCGGATCATCTTCCTCTGGAAAACAAGCAACTTGCCCGGCAAATGGCGGATCTAAAGGAAGAACGCCGCCGATGGGAGATCGAGCGGCAAGAGGCGGAAAATGCCTTGCAGTACGAGCGGCAACAACTCGAAGCCCGGCAAGAGGCCTCGCTGCAATTGATCCGCCAAAGGGAATCCCAATTGGAAAAATATCGCGCGGCCTTGGAATCGGAGGTCTTAAAGAGTTCTTCCGGCTCCGGCGGTTTTTTGCCCGATTCCTCGGTCCTCGAACAGACAATTCAACGCGACGCCGCGCTCTTGCAGCAAAGGCAACAAGAACTGGAAAATGCCGAAAATCGTCTTGCCCAGGCCCAAACCGATATCCAAACATTCCAGGAACAATTAACGGCCGAGCGCCGGGAACTGCGCGAGGAGATCCATCAAGAGCGTCAGCGGCTTGTTGCCCAGCAGCGTCAAGCCCTGGCCGAATTGGAAAAGAAACGCCGGATTTTGCTTAAACGCGGCAAGCATGTGGATCAAAGCCGTGCGGCGCTATTGCAGCTTCGCGCGGAATTGCAACACATGCACCGGGAGACGTTGGAAATCCGACTGGCTACCGAGGAATTGTGGATAAAACTTTCCGGCGCCGCCCCGCCGGCCGCATTGACGCAATCCCTGGCCCGGATCCGCAATCGCCTGGCCGAACAATATCGGCTGGCCAATGCCGAGTCGCTCAAGCAGAAAGAAGAACTTGAAAGCATCCGAGACCAATTAGTCGAACAATACGAAAACCTGGACGAACAGAAGCGGCAATTCGAACGTTGGATGGGCGTCAGGCAGGGAGAAACCGATCAACAAGCCTCGATGCTGATCGCCCGGGAGCAGGCGCTTTTGCGGCAGCAAACGCGTTTCGAGGAAGAATCTGGGCGGTGGCGCGTCGAGCGGATGCGGTACGAGCAGGAAATCCGTCGGCTGCGCCTGAATCTGGCCCGCCATGACAAAGAAACCGCGGACGTTTAATCGATATTGCCTATTTTATATTCAGAATTCCGCATTCCGCATTCTGCATTCATCATTTTTTGGGGGGTAGTTGTTTTTTTGGCGGTTTCAGGCGACAATAGCGGCAATGCGATTGAAAAAACGTCTCTCCTTTTTAGGTTCCAGCCGTGAGTAGTTCTTCGGTGCCGCCGATTCTAGCCTTGTTGGCCCAGCCCGTCAGCGGGAACCCCACGCAGTACATGATCGAAAAAGCCTTCGCACATCACGATCTCGATTGGCGATATCTTTCCTTCGAGGTCGGCGCGGAAGACCTCGGCGATGCGATCCGGGGGCTAAAGGCGTTGGGCTTTTACGGCGGCCATTTCGGCGATCCCCACAAGCAAACCGTAATTCCGCTTTTGGATCGCACCACCGAAATCGCGGCCGCCGTTGGCGCGGTTAATGTTTTTTATCGCCGGGGCGACGTTCTGGAGGGCGACAACGTCGAAGGCAAAGGCGTATTGCAGGCCATTGGGCGGATCGTCGATCCGGCCGGCAAGCGATTTGTACTCTTGGGGGCCGGAAGGCTCGCGCGGGCCACGGCCTTGGAATTGGCCGCGGCGGGCGCGGGCGGAATTACCGTCGTTAATCGCAGCGAATCCCGGGCAAACGAGTTGCTCGGCCTATTGGCCGCCAAGTGCCAGGTTCCGGTTTCGGCCGCGCCGTGGCAACACACGTACGCCCTGCCCGTGGAAACAGACGTGCTGATCCACGCCACCTCGATCGGGCGGCAAAATGATGATGCCGTACTCCCGCTGTTGTTTGACGGCCTGAGGCCGGAATTACTCGTGGCCGATGTATCCACCGATCCGCCGCAAACGCTTCTTTTGCAGGAAGCCGCCGCGCGAGGCTGCAAAACCGTGGACGGCTTGAGCATATTCATCGAGCAAGTCGCCTTGGCCGTAAAGCTTTGGACCGGAGTGGATCCCGACCGCGACGTGCTCCGCGACGCAGTGGAAGAGTATCTGGAAGTTTGATGCACTTGGTTCTTGCGAAACCGCAAGCGGTTTATTCACCTACCATCTACCATCTACCTTCTCCGCAAGTGCAAGCCGCTCGGCAATTGACGGGTGGCTGTGGAATAGGAAAACTTCCAGCGGATGGGGATTCGGATCGTCTTTGTTGAGCTTGGCCAGCTTGCAAAATGCTGAAATATAAGCCGCTTTATTGCCGGTCCGATCGATGGCATAGCGGTCGGATTGCCGTTCGTAATGCCGGCTGATAATGTTCTGCACGGGTTCCAAAAGCATGGCGAAAAGGGTAAGAATAAACATGACAAGCGGCAGGGTATACACAGGCAGTTGCGAGTATTTCAGAGGACCCGTTCCACCGGCGGCCCAGGCCGCCAAAATCCGGTCGCAGATGAAAAATCCAGCCGCGCTATAAAAAATGCCGGCCGCGATCATCTTGCGGATGTGATGGAAAACGTGATGCCCGATCTCGTGGGCGAAAATTACTTCTATTTCCTCGGGCGAAAAGCCCTTTAGTAGCGTATCGCCCAACAGCACGCGGCGGGTGCGGCCCAGTCCGGCGAGCATGGCGTTGGCCTTGACGGTTTCTTGGCTAAGATCCAGGCGATAGACCCCTTCGATAGATAGGCCCGTGCCCACGGCCAAAGAGGCGATCCGTCCGGTTAGTTCCGGGGTGTCGAGTTTTTCGATCTTGTAAAACAACGGTAGGATCAGCACCGGCGCCAATTGACCCAGCAATACGCTGACCAGGAAAAACGCCCCTGCCGCCACGAGCCACCAAATCGGTCCGGTGGTCCAGATCAACCAGAACAGTCCGAGCATAAGAGCCATGCCCAATGCCATGCCCAACAAATTGCGTTTGGCGTATCGCCACAGCCAGGCGGCAAACGTCTGCGTGCTCAGACTGAATCGATGCTCCAAAACGTGCCCGGAATAAAAGGATAAAGGGAACGACACCGCGATGTGTCCGGCCGTCAGGATAAGGAATAGCAGCATCAAACGAATCGAGTCATTCCGCTGCGGCAGCAAAAAAACGTTTAACCACGATTCCACCGGCCGGGCAAGCAGAAACGCGGCCACCGCCAGATAGGCAATGTCGATGGCTTTATCCGCAAGCGTGCAAATCAACTCCAGCCGGCCGTAGCGTTTTGCCTCGGCCAACTCATCGGGCGTCATTCCCGCTGAATCGGGTTGTTCCTCCACAGGCGGCGAGGGCGATTGCTCGGGCAATGCTTTTGCTCCTTATTTACATATTTCTCCCCTCTCCC
>JBEKIK010000301.1:0-3895 GCA_050011795.1 Thermoguttaceae bacterium
AGCCCCTGATCCTTCCCATCGGATAGCCCGCTCATGTCCCAGAGCATGAAATCTTCCAACGCGAATGCTACGCGGTCCCGCTGGGGAACCTCAGCCGCGCGGGCGCTGTCCTTCGGAGCGCCGGCGGGAGCAGTGCTCATCGTACTGATCGCCTTCATTGCCTACTTCCCAACGCTGAGCAACGGGTTTGTCGCCGACGACGACGTCCTTTTGATAAACAATAACCTTGTCAAAATTTCAGACGGCCTGCGCCGCTTCTGGTGTTCCGTCGAAGCGATGGATTACTGGCCCGTGACCGATACCGTTTTCTGGATCGAATGGCGGATATGGGGGATGAATCCGGTCGGCTACCACGTCACCAACCTGATTTTGCACGTCGCCGAATCATTGCTGATTTGGATTCTATTGCGGAGGTTGTCCATCCCCGGGGCATTCCTGGCGGCCCTGATCTTTGCCGTGCATCCGGTGAACGTGGAGTCGGTGGCTTGGATTGCACAGCGGAAAAATCTCACGGCAATGCTCTTCTTCCTGTTGTCGATTCTGTGGTATTTGAAGGCCTACATGCCCACGGCAAGCGCGGGCATGGCGCCCGCACGTTCCCAAGGAGGACCGGGGGAACGAGAAAAAATCCGCTCTCCACTCTCCACTCTCCGCTCTCCTCTCTCCACTCTCCACTCTCCACTTTGGTATTGGCTCAGCCTGGCGGCGTTCATATTGGCGATACTCAGCAAAGGGTCGGCGGCGGTCTTGCCGATGCTGCTGTTGGGAATTGTCTGGTGGCTGCAATCCGTGGGGACTGTCCCAATTTTCGTCTCGACGAAAATGGGACTGTCCCCTTATATGCGGAAACAACTCGTTCGGACTGCGCCGTTTTTCCTGATCGCCCTGGTTTTTTCGGCAATGAACGTGTGGTGCCAAACACGTAATACGGCAGTCGTAATCCGCGACGTCGGTTTTTTTGAACGTTTTCTGGGGGCGGGATGCGTGATCTGGTTCTATTTATACAAGGCGATTTTGCCCGTCAATTTGGCCTTAATCTATCCGCAATGGCGCATCGAAGCCGACAATTTGCTTTGGTGGCTGCCACTCTTGGCGACGTTGGCCGTTACGGCTGCGCTATGGCGCTACAGGAAAACATGGGGCCGGCCGTTTTTGTTGGCCTGGGGATTTTTCTGCGTTGCGTTGACGCCGGTTATGGGATTTAGGGACTCATTATTCATGCAGGTCTCGCTGGTGGCGGACCATTATCAGCACATCGCGATCATCGGCGTGATTGCACTGGCCTCGGCGGGATTTAGCGCATGGAGTTTGCATACGCGGGCCGGAGCGCGCCGGGCGGCAATTGCCGCCGCCGGCCTGGCGGCGGGAGTTCTTGTGTTGGCGACCTGGCGGCAATGTGCGCTGTACCGCGACAATATTACGATATTCCGCGACACACTGGAAAAAAATCCGGCTTGTTGGATGGCCCAATATAATTTAGGCATTGCAATGGCCCGCGCGGGCTTGCCGGGGGAATCCATTGAACATTTCCGGCAAGCTTTGCAACTGTATCCGGAATTCACCGAGGCAAACTACAACTTGGCGAATGCATTTTTAGATACGGGCCGATTACAAGATGCAATCGAACGTTACCTGCACGTCCTGCAACTGAAGCCCGACCACCCCGCGGCCCACTACAACCTGGGCAAGGCACTGGCCCAAACGGGTCGGACTCGGGAGGCAATCGAACATTACCGGCAGGCTTTGGCGCTTGATCCCGACTTCACCGAGGCCTACTACAACCTGGGTAATATATTTGAAGCGGCGGGCCAATATCAACAGGCAATCGATTATTACCGCCAGGCCCTGCATCTGAAACCCGACGACTTCGATATCCACAACAACCTGGGCATCGCATTGGTCCAAACGGGCCGGTCTCAGGAGGCAATCATACATTTTCAACAGGCCTTGGCGCTTAAACCCAACTTCGAGACCCACTATAACCTGGGCCTTACTCTGGCCCGGTTAGGCCGGCTTCCGGAGGCGATCGAACATTACCGGCAGGCTTTACAGTTCAAACCCGACTACTACGCGGCATATCTCAATTTGATATCGGCCTACGCCGAAACAGGCCGGTCCGCCGAGGCTCTCGCCACGGCCGAAAAGGCCTTGGCGATTGCGCGTTATCGGCAACAGACGGCTCCGGCCAGGCAGATTGAAGATTGGTTGAATTCCTACCGCGCCAAGTTATCAAACAAGCCTTAGAATACCCCGCTGCCGCTTGAACTGCCGCTGCCGCTGCTGCTGCCGCCGCTGCCGCCGCTAAAGCCCGAACTGTTATTACCGCCCGAACTTGATGTTACATTGCCGACCGCGCCGCTAGTGGTGTTAAATGTGGCGACGTTGCCGATGCCGGAGAAAAAAGGTGTACAGCTAATGCGTACATAACGGCCATGATTAGTGATAACCGCAGCGGCTGACAGAGTGGCGCCTGCGGGTATCCAAGTTATCTGTGGGTAATATCCTACCGCGCCTCGAGGCGCGAAGGGTATGAACTTGGCGCCCGCGCCGTCGGCCGCGTCGTCAACGCTGCCGCCGGAGGTGTAGCCGCGGTCCTTGGCAAGACTGCCAAGTGCGCTGGGATCGATCGCGGCGGCGATTTGTTGAGCTAAAATTTGCTGATTGACGGCAAGTTGCCCTTCCGCTGCGTTGGCAATCTGCTGCTGGCGGAGCGACTGCTTGCGTCGCCCGTCTTTTAGGTCAAATAGCACCATCACTTCGTCTTTTTCCAGGGGAAGTATCTTGCTGACGGTAATGGGATTTTTGTCGCGGAAGTGGGTTGTGACTTCCACCGTGACTTTGCCGGTGTTTACCTTCCCCCAAACGCGCCAGGCCTTCAAGCGGTAGGTGCCGTCAAAGCCCTGGGGGCAGACGTATACTTCCGAATGTCCTCCGGAATCGTCGCTTTCGGTTTGCGAAAGCACGTCGCCCAACATGATCCCTCCGGCCGTTGTTCGCGGGTTGCGCAGCGAGCATACCGTGCCGCTGGGTTCTTGCACCATCAGGTCAACGTCGGCATCTCCGGTCCAATGCACTACCGCCACGCAATCTCGGACCATGGCCCGATCCAATTCGGCCTGAAACTCTTTGGCTTCTTTATCGCGGTTTTCAGTCTTAAGCCGCTTGAGCACTTCATTGGCCACGCCCATGCCGGCCTGCCACACTTGGGCATGATCCTTGGGCCATGACTGATTCAAAATGCCCAGGCTGGCCCAGCGCAATGCGTCCAAATCGTTTAGTTCTCTGGCCGCTTTCAGGCCCAGCATATATGGTTCGGGCCGCATGGGATCCTGCTGGGTCGCCTGACGGAAAATATCCAATGCCCGTTCGGTCAAGCCCAATTGCATGAGATACGTGCCGATGTACGTTAGGTCAACCGTGTTATCGCAGAAATCCAGCGCCGACATTACCGCCCGCTCGATCTCTTCCTTCGGACGACCGGCGGCCTGCATTGCCAAACTCATCGCTTCGTACATCCAGGGCTGCGCCTGGCGATGCACCAAGGCGGAGTCAATCAGCGCGGTCACGTGGTCGTATTTCTTGTCTTTCATCAGTCGGCGGACCGCGTCGCGGACCGCCGCGGACTTGGGCGTATGCGCGGAAAAATACTTATCCCAATGCTGCCGGGCATCAGCGCCCGGCGCGATGTCGATTGGAATTTTTTCAGATTTCGGCGCAGATAAGACCGGGATTTCAGTTTTGGCCGGCGTATCGGCACTCGGGGCCGCCTTGGCGTCGCCTATCGGGCCGATGTCGTCTTTTACCGCAAAGGCCTGGAAGTTGCCGGATTGTATTCTCTTAAGCACTTCCTGCTTTATATTAGGAGGTAGTAAATCGCGGCCCACGTTGAACATTC
>JBEKIK010000302.1:0-3884 GCA_050011795.1 Thermoguttaceae bacterium
TTGACCTTTTTCTGGCTATTGAACCTTAACCTTTTTGCTTACGTAAATAAAGTATGAACAGTTAGGAAAATTCGTTTGAGAAGGAAAAAATATGGATCAATAGCTAAGCAAGGGTCAATAGTATATTTTTTTACGAATTTTTGATAAATATGGTACCAGTATGATAAGATAAAGGCATGTCATGATTATCTGATAATCTGTAGTCTCACCTTTTCAAGTATTGTTTTGTGCTCAATTGCCATATTGCATCCTATCTCCGTCATACGGTACAATTCATATATAGAAATTAACGGAGAATTGAGCATGAAAAGCAAAGTATCGAATTTGAAGTTGCCTATACCAGACGAATGGCTTGAAGGCGTGGACGAAGTCGAGATTCGCCGGGAAAAAGATGCCATTGTCATCATTCCTGTGCGCGAGGAAGACCCGATCCATGCCCTGGGGAGTCAACCGGTCAGTTTGGGATTGACCGATGCTTCAACCAACCATGACGCTTATCTGTAAAATTCATGCAACCGCTATTTTTGGACACGAGTTATTTGTTGGCATTGGAATTGGCCGATGACGGCAATCATGGCGCGGCGATTAAACACTGGAGCGAAATCGTCGCAAATCTTCCGCCCTTGATTGCCACCTCTTATATTTTTTCCGAGGTGGTAACATTTTTCAACAGCCGTGGTTTGCACGAAAAAGCCGTCAAACTTGGCCATTTACTCCTTCGGAGTCAATCGGTGACCTTGATTCATGTTGACGAAACGCTCTTCCATCAAGGGTGGATTTACTTGGAAAAACATCGCGATAAAAAATACTCTCTGACTGATTGTATTTCCTTCCTGGTCATGCAAAAGAACTCAGTCACAGAGGCTTTGACATTTGATAAACACTTCGATCAAGCGGGCTTCAGGACGATTCCCAGCTAACATTGTTGGCATAGCCCACCCAATGTTTTTGTTATCTGAACCCTTCCCATGAAATCCCACACAGAATACCTGACCTTCAACGTCCCGAAACGGATGGACTTTGTGAACATCACCGCCCGGCTGGAAGAGGCGGTCAAAAAAAGCGGGGTGCAGGAAGGGCTGCTGCTTTGCAATGCCATGCACATCACGGCCTCGGTGTTCATCAACGACGACGAGCCGGGCCTGCACGAAGATTACAAAGCGTGGCTGGAAAAACTTGCCCCTTATGATCCTTCGCCTGAGCGGTATCATCACAATCGCACCGGCGAAGACAACGGCGACGCACATCACAAGCGGCAGATCATGGGCCGCGAAGTGGTGATCGCCATCACCAAGGGCAAACTCGATTTCGGCCCATGGGAACAAGTTTTTTACGGCGAGTTCGACGGCCGCCGGGTAAAACGCGTGCTGGTAAAGATCATCGGAGAGTAGTGGACGGTGGATAGTGGACAGTGGGCAGTGGACAGAATGTTTATCCGCGATCCGAAGGGACGACATAATTCGATTGAGCATAAAGAAAACAGATTAATTCAATCCAGATTGCCTAAATCATCCATTTTAAATAACTTTCCGCTGCCCACTGCCCACTGCCCACTAACAACTTTTTCGCTCTAGGGCGGGCAAGATGTTATTGTTAGAATCTCCAGCCGATTGGAATAAGGAATCAATCACATATATCCCGGGGAGTAACCCAATGGCACATCGACTTACCTGGGCAACACTGGTCTTTTTGTGTTTGGCCGCAAGTTCGCTTTGGGCGCAGACGCAGACACAAACGCAGACCGAACCTTGGCCCAGGATCAATCCCATTCGTCCGAACGATGCGGCCGCCGGGCCGGATCAGCCGGTTGTTCCGCAGACTCCCACCATCGAGCGCCGCTCAGCGCCGGATACAACCCGGCAATACTCACCCCAGGGTCAGACCGGCAATCAAGCCCAACCGCTTTTGCCTAAAGAGCCCATGGCGTTTCCACTGCAAACTCAACATGGCGCCCAGGCGCAACCGCAACAGCCGCCTCCGCCGCCTTTTACGCTTACACAACAGGAAGAGGTCCAGTTGGACCGCGTACTCAAGGCTTGGGAGGAGAAAAGCAAAGACATAAAAACCTTTGATTGCAGCTTCAAGCGCTGGGAATACGACCCCGTGTTCCCCAAGCCTAATGCCGATCCAAATGCCCCGGCATACATCGAACTGGGCATCCTCAAGTATGCCGCTCCGGACAAAGGAGTTTTCCGCGTGCTATCCACCGAAACGTCGGACGGCAAAGTAGTGCCCATCGAAGATGACCGCGCGGACCATTGGATATGCGACGGCAAGTCGGTTTACCAGTACCTTCCCAAGCAGAAGCAGTTGGTGGAGCACAAATTGCCGCCGGAAATGCAGGGCAAGGCCATAGTCGACGGCCCGCTGCCATTTTTATTCGGCGCGGACGCGCAGAAGCTTCGCCAACGGTATTGGATCCACGTCATACCGCCGCCGCCGAACACACAAGACGTTATTTGCCTGGAGGCTTATCCTCGCTATCAGCAAGATGCCGCCAACTTCTACTCGGCGACTTTGATGTTGAACGTTCGCGAAATGACCCCCAAGGGGCTGCAAATCATTCAGCCCAACCGCAAGAGCAAATCATCTTATGTATTCTATGGGGTAGTGGTCAACGACCCGTTGAGTTTCTTCCACGGCAATCCCTTCCAGCCATACACGCCGCGGGGTTGGGAAAAAATTGTGGACGACGCCTCCTCTCAGCAGGCCGGCCGACCCGTCGGCAAACCGCGATAGACATCGTATCTTTAAGGAGAACAGGCATTATTGCCGGTCTATTTCCGGCCGGACAAGAATGTCCGGCCTCCTGATTTAGATGGTAGGGTGCGTGAAACGCACCGTCCGCTACAGATTGAGGTGCGTTTCACGCACCCTACTACCTGCCCACCGTCCCCTGCCCCCTGATTTGACGCAAGGATGCCGTGCCCTATAATCTAAGGGATAATGTCTTTCAGGCTGATTAGAACAATGATACGACCGAACATGGGAACCGATCCGTTCCGGCGGTGCTGCCCGGTTGTGGGTCTGGCTGCGCTTGTCGGTCTGGCATTAATTTACAGTCCGGGCGAACTAGCCGCCGCCAAAGAAGACCGCGCGGGCAACGAAGTCCAGCCGGCCGCCGCGCCCGATACGCCCAAGCAACTCGGTTTTTCCATCCGCCTGTCATTGCCCATTACCGATCAGACCGTCAACCGTGTAAAGCGGTTTGTCAGCGGTGCCATGGAAAAAGCCCGGGCGCAAAACATCAAACCCTATTTGATCTTCGAGTTCTACATACCGCCGGGCCAGGAGAATTTCGCCCGTGGGAGCAACTTCAGCGCCTGCTATGATCTGGCCGATTTCTTGACCGGCAACGATCTAAACGCCGCCAAGACCGTGGCCTATTTGCCGCAGTCAGTTCAGGGCCACGCCGTATTGGTTGTGATGTCCTGCGACGACATTATCATGGCCCCGGATGCGACGATCGGCCCGGCGGGCATAGACAAAACCCAAATCAGCGAAACCATTCGCGCAGCCTACCGCGAAATTGCCGGCCGGAGACGCAAATTGACCGTGCCTTTGGCCCTGGGCCTGTTGGATCCCGCGTTGGAAATCCTGGCCGTGCAGACCGAGGTCGGCACCGAGTACGTCACGCCCGAAGGTTTGAAAGAGTTGAAAAAAACGCAAACCGCCGTCGCTCCGGAGGTCTTCAAGCCGGCCGGCGAATCGTTGCAGCTTACCGGCAAAAAAGCCCGCGATCTGGGGTTCGTCACATATCTGGCCGCCAACCGCCGCGATCTTGTCCAGGCCCTGGACCTTGCGCCTCCGGCGATCGAAGACGATCCGTCGCTGGAAAACCCCTGGAAAGCGGTGCGTATCGATCTTAAAGGCCCGATCACCGG
>JBEKIK010000303.1:0-3875 GCA_050011795.1 Thermoguttaceae bacterium
CGGGCATTTTCAAGTCGGTCAGGACGCAATCGAAGTCGTCGCGCTCCAATACCTGGAGCGCCTCAGGCGCGCTGGAACAGCAAACCACTTCGTGGCCGGCGGAACGCAATACGTCGGCCATGGACTCGCGGGCCTGGCGATGATCGTCCACGACCATCACGCGGCCGGGCAGAGCGCTGGGAGTGTTTTCGGCTAAAGAAATAGTTTTCATGCGGCGGACTCCAATAGTTTGGCACGGGGAATTCGCAAACTGAAGACTGCGCCGCCCTGGGGATTGTTGGCCGCAGTCACGTTTCCTTGGTGCACCTCGGCGATGCGGTAAACGATGGCCAGCCCAAGTCCAGTTCCGCCCGGCTTGGTCGTGAAAAACGGCTCGAACACCCGATGCCGGACGTCGTCCGACAGCCCGGGACCGGAATCGGCAATCTTCAGTTCCACGCAATCGGACTGGTCGGCGGCATCGATGTTTATCGTGCCGCCGTCGGGCATTGCGTCCACGGCGTTCAGGCACAGGTTAAGCACGGCGCGGCGCAGCATGTCGCGGTCGGCGGTGATGGTCTCGGCGGGCGATATGTCGAGAATCGTTTCGATTCCCTGGGCTTCGAATTGCGGCGAGAGCGACGAACAAACGTCTTCGATTAGTTTTTTCAGCTTGAACGTTTTCAATTGCGGTTCGCGTTCGGCGGTAAAGTGCAAGAGGTCGTTGACGGTGGCGTCCAGGGCCGTGAATCCGGCCGCAATCTTGTCCAACATCTCGAGATTTCCGGGATCATCGAGGATTCGCCGCCGCAGCAAGCTAAGATACAACGTGACCGGCACAAGGTTGTTCCGCACCTCATGGGCGACGTGGGAAGCCATCTGCCCGAGATCGGCCAGCCGATTTTTCCGCGCCAACTCGCGGTTCTTTATTTCCAACTCGTCGGTCAGGCGCTTGACTTCCTCGCGCAGGGCCTTGTGCGTTTGTTCCAAGCGCAGCGTGGTCTCCTGCCAGGCCGACAACACGGTTCCCAGGTCGGCTTGGCTCAGCGGCGGCATTTTGGAAGGCAGGGCGGTTTGACTCATGGTAAATAGTGGACAGTGGGCAGTGGTTAGTGGTTAGTGGGCAGTGGGCAGTGGGCAGTGGGCAGTTTTGTCATGGTTCAATTTGCGATTTGCGATTTGCAAATTGCAATACTATTTCATTTCTCCGAAAACAGATCTACTTGAGGCAACGGCGCGTCGGCCGGGGGCAGATACGCATGTCTTGCATGTCCGGCCAGGTGCGCTCCTTGGAGTCGGGCGGCCGCTTCGTCGCGGCGGCAGATCAGCGCGGCTTCGCAGCACTTCTCTTGACTGACGATCTCGGCCAGCAGGGTTTCGCACTGTTTAATTTGTTCGGCGCATTGCGCCCTCTCGGCAGCCGAGCGCCAATCGCGCAGCTCCGGATCCTGGTTGCGGAAAGGATTCAACGCGCGTTCGATCCGTTGTAATGTAACCAAAGGGCGTTGCTTGGCCGCCAAGACGTCCATCAGCGACGTTATGTTCCCCCCGTCGATCAACGCCAGTTGCTTGCGCCCCATGTCGCGCAATTGCAACAAGCACTCGCGTTTAACGCGGATCAGGTCTTTCAGGATGTCGGTATCGTTAAAGTTATCGGTCATCAGTTATCAGTTCTCGGTAATCAGTTTATGGTTATCGGCGGGCAGTAAACTGCCCACCCCAAACTAACGAATATCCGTTGTTTTCATCCTTCATCCTTTTTCTTCACCTTTCGCTGTTTTCATAAACTGCCGAGCAAATCTAGCCGGTCGGCCCATTGTTTGCGGTTGTAGTTGGTGGTATTTTCAAATGTCGCGTCGGGTTTCATGCGGCCGAGGGCGAACTTGGCTTGTTGCAGGGCGTTTTTCGCCTCCCGGGGCTTATTCAGGTTTCGATAGGCATTGGCGATTTGAACGTAAGCATCGAGCACTTCGGGAGAGTTTTGATAACGGTTCGCGGCCGTGGAAAAAGCCTTGACGGCGGCTTCATAATCGCCTTGGGCGAAAAGCACGTTTCCCACGGCAAAGTAGCAATTACGCAAGATCGCCTTTCCCACGGGGGTAAGTTCCGCGTTGTCGCGATCCTTGGCGAGCGTTTCTTGAACCTGCTTGTACTGCTCCAAGGCCTTGGAATATAACTCTTGCATCTGTTTGGCCGGAACCGCGCCGGAATTGCCCGTCGGATCCTTGTTAAGTTTATCCTGGGTCTCGACGGCCAGCTTATAATAGCAGTTTGCCGTCAGATAGCGGGCTCGGGCGGTATCGGGCAGATCGGGATAACGGTTGGTGAATTCTTCCAGGCGGCGGACAGCCTCGGCGTAGCGGCCCTGGGCAAGGAGCAATTCGCCCAGCACAAGCAACGAATCGCGCCATTCCTTGCTCTCCGGAGTGATGTAATCGCCGTTGAGATTATCCGACAACATATTCTCCGCGCTCAGCCAATCGCCTTTTTCCTCATACGCCCGGGCGGCCGACAACCGTGCCCGGCAGGCGGCGGCGTCGCGAGGATACAAATCAACGCATTCCTTGAGCATCTCCAAGGCATTGTCCGACCGGCCGGCGGCCAACAGCGACTCGCCCAAATAAGCCAGGGCCTGCGGATGGCGTTGCTGAGCCTCGTTTTTCAGATACGTCTGAAACATGCGGGCGGCGCTTGTGAAGTCTTGCCCTTGCAAGTATGAATTCGCACTATTCCACAATTGATCGGTGTAGTTCTTATTGGCGGGCAGAGTATTTGCCAGTTCGGCGTAATAGGCGCCTGCGCGGCGGAACTGTTCGCGGCCCAGACGGCGAATGGATTCCGCCTTGTTGCGGGGCCCCTTGTCGGCCTGGTTGAGCAATGTCTGTCCCCAAACGCCGTGCGCCTCGGCCTGCAATAACAATACTTGTTCGCCGGGGAGCAAGGGTCGCATCATGCGGATAATTTGCAAGGCGAATTCGTACTTCTGCACGTTAAGGTAATGCTGATAGGCCGCCAAAACGCTCGATTTCAAGCGGTCCAAGGGGAGCCAAGGATTGTTGTAACTTTCCGGGTCGGCGATGCTGCCAAGCACGCGCCGATACTCGCCCAGGGCATCGACGTCGCGGCCCATTCGGCGGTAAAGTTCGGCTCCTTGGAAACCGGCGGCGGCGCCTTCGGACGTATCTGGGTATAAGTTATAAGTTCGGATGAATTGTTCCAATGCCGAGTGATCGTCGCCTAGTTCCAAATAGCACGTCCCGCTCAAATACATTGCCTGCCTTGCGGCTTTGCCGCTGGGGGAATCCTTAAGTTGGGCTGGACCCAGCGTTTGGATTGCCGATAGGAGTTTTTCCCGCCATTTTTGTTGATCGTCGTCGGAAAGAGGCGTTTTTTTCCGCAGCGCCTGGGCCTCGTACATCAACACCCCGGCGCGCTGGACCGCCACCGCGGGATTTTTCTCGCCGGATGGAATTTGATCCAAGGCGGCGTTGCACTCCTCGATCTTTCCCAAACCCAGCAGTATTTGCGCCCGCTGGAGCAAGGCTTCTTGACGTTTTGCTTCCGATAGCTTTTTGTCGGCCAATAACATGGAGTTTTGTTCCAAAGCCCGTTCAAACTTCGGCGGAACATCGTTCAAATTTACATTGGCCAAAAGGGCGTATATTTCGGCGCGATATCGCGGCGATATCTTCAAGGCCGAAAGCAAAACGGGACGGCCGGCCTGAATCTGACCGCTCTCGCACAAACTCTTGCCTAAAAGATATAGACCTTCGGCGTTGCGATCGGCCGGAAATCCGCGATTGTTGGCCTGCTCTAAATAACGCGACGCCAGCAAAAAGAGCTTGGCCCGATCCTTTCCGGGCGCATTCTCGGCTTCATAGGCCGCCACGGCGCCA
>JBEKIK010000304.1:0-5234 GCA_050011795.1 Thermoguttaceae bacterium
GAAGGATTTTTCAACCTCCGTGTTCGCCGGAGGAATGGGGCTTCGTTTATTTAGTTTCAGTCATCAAGTAGGGTGCGTGCTTGCACGCACGCATGGCATTTTCCCGCAAAATAGCGTGCGTGCAAGCACGCACCCTACAATATATCTTACCCCTATGAGCAGATGCGGAGGAGCCATCGCACTTTTAACGCCTGCCACAGTTCGCCGATTTGTTCGCGCTCGGGCGGATCGGATTCCTCGACGATCAGATCGATCTCGGAGCATAGGAGATTCGACAGGCTAGGAGATTTTTTTTCGCCCGGTGAGAGTTTCATCTGACTGGGGAGCAGTTTTTCGATTCCGCGCCAGGTCGTGATGACATCGATCAGCCGGTCCATATAATCCGGCCGTTTTGCTGCGGTCAGCCTGGCGTAAGACCTGGCTTTTTCAACAAACCATGGACGCAGCAGTAAAGTGATATTATCCCATACCCGGTTCTGCTGCGACTCATCCAGACTCACTTTGACGGACTGCCAATCCAGGCCCTTGCGGCACTCTTGTTCCAGACGATTGGCCAGAATCAGCCGGGTTTGCCAGGACTGTTTGCTCAAGTCCTTGTAGGCCAACCAATAAAAAAGTTGTTGGCGATTTGCGCAAGCTGGGTCGGGCAGGCTGTATCGGGTCAAGAAAATCACTGCCCCAATGGTTGTTGCCAGGGATACGGCAGATATCAAAATTAGCAATTTCCTGCGAGAAAATCGCACTTAATTACCCAAAAGGAGGTACAAGGAACACGGGTTAATCAATTTTAGCTCGAAATTCCGCCGAAATTTCAAGCTTTCCAAATCTTGCCATAAAAATCAGAGTTGACGCATTTGGCTTTGGATGGCACGTTATAGCAACAGTTTATAGTGTATTCGCAAAAACCGGCCTCCCATTGGTCGGAGGGAAAACGTTATTTTTCCCAGGCTTTATAGCTTTTATACAATACCGTCTTCATTTCGCCGCGATAACAAGGAGGTTTTCGATGTCAACTTTCATGACGATATTGAGTCTTGTGATGATCGGCCAGTTTTCAACCGATCAGGCACAAGCGGGTGCATCCGGCGAACCGGTGCAACGTACAACGCCGGCCGAGGATACCCGTCCAACAACCGATATATCTGTTCCGGGCGCACAAGGGGCAAATTCCACAACCGAGCCGGCTGCGCAGACTGAAATACCAGATGCTTCGCCAACCCAGCCGGCTTCGCAGACAAAAATACCCGATGCCGCGCCTTCTTCAAGATCGGCAAATACGGCCGTGGACCGGGCTTCGACATTGACCGAGCAGCCCGCCCCTTTGCGGATGCGCCCTCCGCAGTTGATCGACGAGGCGATGGCGTTGCCGCCGGGCAGCGCCATTACAGGACGGCCGTTGCCGCTGGTTCAGGCGTTGTCGGCCTCCCAGGATCGGCGTCAACAACTCGCTATTACCCGTGCTTATTGGCAGACGGCCGAGGCGCTGGCAAAATATCATTATTGCCTGGATCAGGTCAGTCAACTCAGCCGATTGCAGGCCCGGCCGGGCGAAGAGCCGACGCTTCAGGCTGCCCGTGCGGCGGCAACGGCTTTATTGGGGGAAGCGGAATTGGCGGCCGGTTCGGCCCAGTATGAACTGGCGGCGCTTGTGCAATTTCCGGCCGATGCCCAGTTGCCGTTGCCCGCCGATCGGCCGCACGTAGGCGCATATCGAACCAATTATCAGGAACTGTTTGCAACGCGGCCCGCGCCGGACCAAGCCAGGCTTATCGACCGCACTTTGCCGGTCCGCCGCATGGGGATCGACCAGCGGGCAATCGCCGTCCAAACGGCTCAAGACGCCTTAACCGCGGCAATCGAGGCATATCAGGCCGGTCAGGGCAATTTGGCGAGTGTAGTCTCCGGCAGCGGCCAATTGCTCGCTCAACAGCGCGCATTCATCGAAACGGTTTGCCGTTACAATCAGGATATTGGCGAATATGCGTTGATGGTGGCCGCCCCGGGCGCAATGCCTCAGGTGTTGGTCGGATTCATGATTAAAATCCCGCAAGAGTCCGGTCAATCCCCGAGCGCCAAATGGGAAGGCGGCGTGCGACAGGCCGGTTTGAATGAGCCGGCGTCATATCCTACACCGACGTGGAATGGAAATAGTCAACCCACGCCGGCGCCGCGGAACGTGCCTGGGGCGACCGTTATCCCCAGCGTTCCGCCCGCCACCCAGTGGGGACCTTCCGCCTTGCCAATGAAAACCGAGCCTACCTTGGCCCCGCAGCGCGATGCCGCGTCGTCCAATGGAAAGAAAGAACCCACGCCCGCCCCGGCGCGCGGCTTGGTGCCCGTGGGAGCAAAAAATGAGCCCACCTTGGCACCCCCGCGAGGCGAGAAGAGTCCGAAAACCGAAGATCAATCCCAGCCTGCCCCAGCCGAAGGCGAGGAACCGGCGAAAATCCGCTATTCCGTGGGCGATCCATACTCGCGGCGCGTGGAAACGGCCAATAAACCCGCAGTCGAGTCGGGTCTGGCCGATGCGGGAACTTCAACCGCCCTTTATCCGGCGCTGGTTGAAGCTTCGTCTTCAGTGCGGGCGAAACAACTTGCACTTGCCCTGCATTGGGATCGCTCCTTGCCCGAGGGCGCCGGCAGAACCGTGACTCTCGAGGAGTGTCTGTCGCGGCAGACCGGCGGCGACCGCCGTGCCACGGTCGAGGCCTTTTGGAACGCCCGGCAAAAAGCCGCCGAATATCAAGCCATTGTCCAAGAGATCGAGTTTTTAGACGACCTTGTGCCGCCGACTCTCGAGCGTCGGGCAAGGCCGGCAGCGGCGGCGGCCATGCTTTTTTTGCACGCGTCCCGGCAGAAGGCAAAAGCCGACCTTCAGGAAGCACAGGCCGCTTTGATCGAGGCCCAATTCGAGCTTGCCCTGCGCACGCAGTCGGCCGCGGAGAGTCTATGGCCATTGCCGTCCACTCCGCCCCACGCGGGCCAGTACTCGCTTAATCTCGAAGCCCAACCGCACGCCCTGGTCCAGTCCTGGCCCATGCGGCGTTTGGCGGCGGCCATACCGGCTTGTAGTACAAGCCTGCAAGAGTGCGCCGCATCGGTGGTCGCGGCCGATACAGTCCGGGCAAAGGCCGTCGAGCAATACACCGCCGGCAATCTGCCCATCGAACAGGTCCTGGAACAAGTCGCCCGGCAAACCCAGCAGACCTTCGACTTCCTCCAAACCCTGACCGATTACAATCGTTCCATCGCCCAATACGCCCTGGCCGTCCTGCCCCCCGACGCCCCGCCGTCAAGAATTGCCGCGGCACTGGTAGTGCAAAGGTGAGGGGAAAGGGGAGAGAAAATAGTAAATTGAGAACAAGGATTAGGGATCAAACATATTAGGATTGAATTAAATTTTTCCTATACGCGGGTAATAATATCGACTGTTCCCTAATACGAGCATTAATACTTACATGATCTTCGCCAATGGATGGCGAACCAAAGACTTAAGCCGATAACCCATGCCGGTACAACAGGCTCCGGGACTGAAAATACTCCATAGCTTCCTATTTCCAGGTTGAAGGACAAGGGTTCAATCGTCAGTACGGCCCCCGAGCCTATTGATAACTCCCCTTGTTGAATGCTACGGGCAGTCAACTCGCCATCTTCGATCTGGGTCAATCCAGTTCCAGTGATATCACCTACAGCATGATCGCCGTGAATAATAAAAGTAGCATCATTATCAATCAACGAGTGGGGGCTGATTTGCCCTTGGGTGTCTAGAACAAGGGTTCCGGCAAGAATGGTCGTATCTCCAGTGTATGTGTTATTGTTTTCAAGCGTGAGGGTTCCGGCGTTATTTTTTTCCAGACCGGTAGATCCACCAATTCGAGTCGTGAACAACGTGAATCATATCGGGTGCAACTCCCAAAGCGGCGATGATAACATTTCCCACGCCCGCATTGCCGAAGGTCACTTGATCACCGAGAATAAAAAAAGTTTCCTGCCCATTGGCAAGCCAGGGGTGATTGGCAACTGTTGTATCCCAGGTCGCTCCAGCTTGATTCCATATAAGATTCCTTTGCAGACCAACTCCTGGTTCGGATTGGATATCCACGCTGAAATTCAGTGACGTTTGCGAGGTGCGATTTTGCTCTACAAGATGATTCATGCCGATGTTATCAGCCGTAAAATCACGGGCCTTGGATGTATCAAAAACGCCTCCGAAATTAATCAGATTGCCCAAGGACGATGATTGCTCCTGTAACGACAATTGCAAAGTTGGTTTGCGGGCTATGGCGATTTGATATCCATAGCCCAAGGCTAGCGTATCGACCACATTGACGGTGCCGACGGCTTCAATCGACAAATACGATGAAAAATCTTGGGGATAATGAGCAGGCAAAACAGGAGGGTACCAGGTAAAATCGCGCGGATCGCCTCCGGGAGCATATCCGACCAATGCCTGCGACATATCTCCGGTTACACCCGTAGAACCGGTTTGTAAAGGCACGTTGGTAAGCATATTTGAGGCGATACGCGACAAGTTCAAATCCGCGCCTGCGGAAGACAATGAGCCTGGAAGTGAAATCTGCAAATTTCCGTTGCCCACGATCTTTTGATATGTTTGATCGTAAGTAAAGATCAGGTTATAGGAAAAATTCCCATAATCGGTTTGACCCGTGCGATTTATTTGACCGTTAAGAGAAATCTGAATGCCCTGTGAACATGCAGATACGGCGCTGACGGCGCCTTGACTTGGTGCGCCGCCCGCCAAATAGGGATTTAGATACTCGCTAGTTCCCCACCCGTTTATGTCGAATTGATCCGGATGCGGTCGAAAGATAAGCGCACCTTGAGGATCGTAAACAATTGTGCCAAAGTGAAATTGATCATAGTAAAAGCGATACTCAATATTCCCATTAACCGCCTGGATAGAGTAACTATAATTGTTCGCGGAGCAATATTGCCTTTGTAAGCCCAATGCCCCTAAAAAAATAGCCAAAAGAACCACGGTTTGTCTCACATAATTCAGGCCGATATTCATGGCGCCCTCTCCCATGGAAATAAACACCCGATGCAACTTCAAAACCGGAAACAAGTTGCTCGATTACATAGCAAACCGTATTAGACCATATCAACCGAATAATATCAAACATTATTTACAGACAATTTATTGGTCGGTTCATTTTTCATCTGAAAACATCTCCTACAAATGTGTAGTTGATTAACCTTTTATAGACCTAACA
>JBEKIK010000304.1:5258-6416 GCA_050011795.1 Thermoguttaceae bacterium
ATTGGCCCGACACTTCACATGACTTTTACAAAAATTCCCGCTACATTAATAAAAGATGAAGTCAAACACCCGATCCTCCCAAAACCCCTAACTCCATCTCTGCCAAACCCTGAACCTCGAACCCTGAACCCTTTTGTGGTCACTCCGCTGCGAATTGGACCGCTTGTGATCGATCCGCCGGTGCTTTCCGCGCCGATGGCGGGGTTCACGAATTATGCTTATCGGCAGATTGTGCGGCGGCTGGGTGGGGTGGGTTTACTGACCACGGAGATGGTCGGGGCCAGAAGTTTTTTGCACATTGACGCCCGGGCCGATCTGCCCGACCGGCTTTGGGGCGTTATGGACGAACCGCGGCCTTTGGCCGTGCAGATTTGGGACAATAACCGGGCGGCGTTGGCTGAGGTTGGAAGGCGCCTGGCACATGAATTCAAGGTCAGCGTGGTGGATATCAATTTCGGCTGCCCCACGCGCGACGTGGCCGAAAAGGCCCAAAGCGGCGCGTATTTGTTGCAATATCCGGACAAGGTGGGCGAGCTTGTCGGCTGGGTAGTGCGGGTCTGCAATCCGGTGCCCGTGACGGCGAAAATCCGCCTGGGATGCACCCGCGATACGATCAACGCCATTGACGTGGCCCAAGCGGTCCAGTCCGCGGGCGGGGCGGCTGTGACCGTACACGGCCGAACCGCCGCCGATATGTTTCGCGGCCGGGCCGATTGGGATGAGATTGCCAAAATCAAGCCGCACCTGAAGCAAATCCCGCTTATCGGCAACGGCGATTTGAAAACGCCGCACGAAGCGGCCGAGGCATTTCGCCGTTACGGCGTGGACGGGGTGATGATCGGGCGGGCGGGCTTGCCAAAACCTTGGCTCTTTCGCCAGGTTCAAGCGGCCTTGGCCGATGAGCCGATTCCAGATGATCCCATATATGAAGAACAACGGCAAATAGTGCTGGATCATTTTCGGCTGGTGCTGGAACAATTCGGCGATGAAAAGGGCACGGTTCTGATGCGCTCCTTGGCATGTCGATACGCCCAAGGCCGACCGGGCATCAGGGCGTTCCGCAATCAAGTGGCCCGAGTGCAAACGCCCGCGGAGTTTTACGACGTGGTAGAGAAATATTTTCCCGGGCGATAAGCCCATCTGAGGCAATATACAGAT
>JBEKIK010000305.1:0-3873 GCA_050011795.1 Thermoguttaceae bacterium
CGACAAACAGCGTGTTCGCCTGCGGCATCGACGCATTGCCCGGCGACTTCCCTTCGGGCCGGCAGCGGTCGAAAATCACCAGGTCGTACGCCCCCCCGGCCGCCTGCGACTCGTAAGTCTTGGTTTTCAGAAAATCGGGCGATTCGATCTGCACCTCGGCAATTTCCCGGGCCGACTTGGTTTGCATCGCCATTTTCAACGGTTCGTTGCCCGGTGTGACCAGCAGCACCCTGGTCCGACGGGGCGGACTAAGGACCAGCCGGGCCTCGTCGTCCAGCGACAGATGGTCTTTGGTCTTGATTTTCAGCCTCAGCAACCCCGTATCAACGGCGGTTATGTCAAATGTAATGCCCTGGGTCTCACCGGCCGCAATCTCCACCTGATCGGCATCGACCAGCCGGCCGTCAAGATATAGCTCGGCAGGCACTTTCACGGCATTGGAACTAAAATTCTCCAGCCGGGCAAAGGCCTGCAAACGGTCCGGACTGGTCTCGCTACGCTGGGCGCTGAAGGCCACAATGCCCACGTTCACGGCCTCGGGCGAACCGATGGGGATGAACTTCGGCTCCAAATGGCCCAGGGCGAACCCCATGACCGGCGGGAATTTGCCGTCGCTAAGGATGTAGAGCGTAGCCGGCATGGCCTCGGCCACCCGCACGTCGGTAATGTCCTCCCCGCTGCGACCCGGATTAGCCAGGCCGGCTGCCAGTTTCAACGCCTCCAGAAGCGACGTGGACCGGTTGGTGGGCTTAATGGCCTCCAGCCGCCGATTGAGCAGGCCGCGGTCGTCGGTAAAACCTTGTTCTACCCGGGCGGTATCGGCAAAACTGATTATCATTGCCGCGTCGCCCGAGCGCATCTGGTCGATCAACTCGCCCGAGCGGCGCTTGGCCTCGTCCAACCGCGTGGGTTGCACGTCGGTGGCCGACATGCTGGCCGAGTTGTCTATCAGAAAAACGAACCGGCTGCCGACAAGCTTTGTCCCACTCCAACTCGGACGCAATAATGCCCCCATCACCAAAAAAATCACCAGCAATTGGAGCAACAATAAAATATTCCGCCTTAGCCGCTGCCAAATCGTATTGACGTGCAAGTCCTCGATCGACTTGTGCCAAAGATAAGTGCTGGGCACGATCAAGGGGTGGCGTTTGAGCTTCAAAAAATACAATGCCACTATAGCCGGTGGAATGGCCGCCAGGATCAACCACTGCCACCAGGAAAGCATGTTGGTAAGGGTGGGGAACATTTTTTAAAGGGTGAAGGATGAAGGATGAATAAAAATGATGAATGTTGAATAAATCAATGAAACCGCTTGCGGTTTCGCGAAAACTCCCGACACGAGTACCGGGGGTAAACATATCAGTGGGCAATAAATTGCCCACCCCTCATTTGCATATCAGTCCCCAATCCCTAATCCCTAATCCCCTTTACCGCACCAGCCCCCGCGTGGCAAGGTAGCCGGTTACCAACTGATCGACCGGGATTGAAGTCCGGGCCAGCAGGTAGGCCATGCCGCGGCGGGTGCAAAATTCCTTGGCCGAATCGACATAAGCCGCCAGGGTTTGCTTGTATCGTTTCAAAAGCGGACCGGTGACGGTCACCTCGGCCACGTCGTCGTCTTCGCAATCCACCAGCCGCAGATCGCCTTGGACGTCCGGGTCAAGTTCCTCGGCCGAGTGGTTTTGGACCACGTAAACGTCATTGTCTTTCGATACAATATAACGCAATGCCGCCTGGAAACCGCCTTTGTCCATCAAGTCGATAATCAAAACGACAATGCCCTTGCCCGAGTTGCGCAGACAGAAACTTTTTATCCCCTCGGCCAAGGAGACGTTTTGACCGGCTTGGATCGATTCCAGATGTTCGAGCATCCGCCACAGGCTGCGGCGTCCGCGAAACAACGGCGAAGCCTGCCCGGAAGGCCGGCCCAGGGTTTCGATTTTCACCCGATCGCCGCGGACCAGCCCGATAAAGCCCAGAGCGGCGGCCAATTGTTGGGCGTATCGCAGTTTGGTCGGCTCGCCGAAATCCATCGATGCGCTGGCGTCGATCAGGGCGTAAAAGTGCAGGTCCTCCTCTTCCAGGAACATTTTCAAAAAAAGTTTTTCCAGCCGGGCGTAGGTGTTCCAATCCACAAAGCGCAGGTCGTCGCCCGGCACGTAATTGCGGAAATCGGCAAACTCCACGCTCTGCCCCTTGCGCGGACTGCGCCGCTCGCCCTTCATCCGCCCGCGAAATATCTTGCGGCTCACGAGTTCCATCTTTTCCAACTGGGCCAGCAACTCGGGCGATAATAGCGTGGATGCGTTGGACATTTCAGGCGCCGGAGGTCAGGGATCAGAGGTCTGGAGTTTAGCTGAGTGCCATGGTCGCTTACGCGGCCATGTGGGGATTATCGCATTTCCACATGCCCACGACAAGCGTGGGCATGGCACCGGCAAAACGGGGTTGACAACCGTAATCTAAAAGTGTACACTTTAAGTGTGCAGTTAAGGAGGTGTTCATGAAGGCTTCGATTCTCGATTTACGCAGGCAAATGAGCGAAGTCCTCAAATCGCTCGACCACAACGAACCCGTGACGATATTGCATCGCGGCAAGGAAAAAGCAGTGCTTTATCCGGCCAAGTCCGCCCCTTCAGAACCAGGTGCGGTTACCGACCATCCGGCCTTTGGAATGTGGAAGAACCGCAAGGATATAAGCGATGTCGGTCAATATGTCCGCCGGCTGCGAAAGGGCCGCCACGATGCAATTTGACACGGACGTGTTGATCTGGTTTTTTCGCGGCCACAATGGCGCGGCCCGATTGATCGAAAATACCCCAGAGCGATATATATCGGTCGTCTCCTATATGGAATTGCTCCAAGGAGCACAGGACAAAAAGGAATCGCGGATCATCAAGAGTTTTTTATCGGATTTTAACTTTCAGACTCTCCCGCTGACCGAAAACATCGGACACCGGGCCTTGATCTACATCGAAGAATACGGCCTGAAAGTCTCCCTATGCGTGGCCGACGCCCTAGTCGCCGCAACGGCCGTGGAAAATCATTTAACGCTCGCCACCGCCAACCGCAAACATTACCGGCCAATCGCAGACCTGGAGATCAATATCTTCCGACCATAGAAGCTTTGGTGCCATGGCCACACTCGCGTGGCCATGTCGCATTTAATCGCATCCACCACATGCCCACGACAAGCGTGGGCATGGCACCGGCATTTGTTAGAGATATTATTCCACCAAACCCTCTCGTTCTAGAACCAAACGAACCTCTTCAAAACAAGATTGTATGTTGCCGTGTGGAAATCGAATTTGACCAAGTCCGTGTATATTGGAAAATTCCTCACATCCCTCTTCCAAAAGCACTATTGCCCGTGTGAAGCCTAGACGTCCCTGAAATAGACCAGCTTCGTGTACTACATTCATTCTTGCGTGAAATTTACCATCGTTGTCTTCGTCTTCGGCAGTCATTACCAACAATGCAATTGCAGCACTGTTAAGCATTTGAGATAGGCGTTCAATATTCGTTATTCCAGCAACAGGTACCCGATTAAATTCATCCCATGGCAATTCAAGACGATCATTTATGAAATCTTTAAGATCTTTCCAAAGTCGAGATTGCCCATGTCCAATAAAAACATGTGAACCTGGATTAGATGAAATAATGCGAATGCGTGATTTGTTATTGAGATGCAAAGTGAGACGACTTGCGATTTTTTTTATGCTCTCTGCTATTTGTGGTGAAGATTTAATTGCTATTGACCTTTGCATAGTTAATGATCCTTTTCCAATGGTAATTTGGCGTAATTGAAAAAGGATCGTAAGAGTACTTGATTATGGTGTTGTTTTTCGATGGAGTAAAAGACTTCGGTATGCA
>JBEKIK010000306.1:0-4201 GCA_050011795.1 Thermoguttaceae bacterium
GCCCTTTGCCGGGCTGGAGATATTCCTTCTCGAACGGTCTGGGTTCAAGGTCATTGCTATCCCGAGTTTTATCTGGAAGACGACAAAGGCCAGGGGCATTGGTTCCCTTGCCAGGCGGCCGGATCGCGCCAGTTCGGCGGCATCATCGAAGATCGGCCGGTCCTGCAAAAGGGCGATAACTTTAAACCCTTAAACGGCAAAGGCGAACGCCAACGCTATCTGGCGGAGTTCCTTACCGGCGCCGAAACCAGTGGCAAGCCCCGCATTACCCCGGTCCGCGAATTGCTAGGCGCGGACAAGGGGGATAATTAGTTTCTGTTGCGGAAACATCAAGTAGGGTGCGTGCTTGCACGCACGCACGGCATTTTCCCGCGAAATCACGTGCGCGCAAGCACGCACACTACAATTCACAGACTTTCAGCAACAGAAACTAATTAGGGATTTGAAATTTCCCAAATAGCCCACATTGCGCCGGTTTACTTTTCGGGCTATATCTACAGCATTAATTTCCTTCCTCTTGACCCTCGTGCATAAAAACACTATTGTCTGTCCGCGAATTTCTGTTTTTATCTTGTCGAGTGCCTTTTCTAGTAGGGTGCATGGAATGCACCCTTAAAAAAAAAGGGTGTGTTGCACACACCCTACTTAGTCATCTTTCAGCCGAAGGAGTGCAAGGAAGCATGTACCGGCCACATCAAGCCCTATTAATTAGTCGTTTGCTATCGATTTTATCCCTTGTTAGCGGCTGCTCATGGTTGGACGGAAACATCATGCGTTCGCAAAGCCCTGACGAGAGCCTCCCGGACATACATGAAACAAAGTTGGTCGGCGACTTTGCCGTGCCGTTTGGCCTATATCCCGTGCGGGTGGATGCGGTGGGATTGATCACGGGTCTAAACGGCACCGGCAGCGATCCGGCGCCTTCGCCTCAGCGTGGGGCATTGCTCGATGAAATGCAAACCCGCGGCGTTACCGATCCGAACACAGTCCTGGCGTCTGGCAATATGTCGCTGGTGAAGATACAAGGTGTTTTGCGTCCTGGGATTCAGAAGGGCGATCGCTTCGACGTGGAAGTGCGCGTTCCGGGCCAGAGCGAAACCACAAGTTTGCGCGGCGGTTATCTTCTCGAATCCCGGCTGGCCGAGATGGCTGAATTGGGCAACCAAATACATGTAGGGAAGTTGTTGGCGAAAGCGGAGGGGCCGGTAATGGTCGATCCGCTGGCTAATCCGAAGACCGACCGCGTGCTGGCTTGCCGCGGCAGGGTTCTCGGCGGCGGCGTGGCGCTAAAGTCGCGTTCGCTGGGTTTGGTGCTTAAACCCGAGCACCAGACCGTGATGAACAGTTCGCGCATCGAAAACGCCGTGAATAAGCGTTTGAATTCATTTCAGAACGGCATAAAAATCGGGGTGGCCAAGGCAAAAACGGAACAATACGTGGAATTGACCGTGCATCCCCCGTACAAAGATAATATCGATCGTTACATGAAAGTGGTCCGAGCGGTGGCGATTTCAGAGTCGGCGTCCGAACGCATGCAGCGGATTGCCAGATTGGAACAACAGTTGCAGGAGCCGATGACTTCGGCCGATGCCGCCCTGCAATTGGAGGCGATCGGCATCGACGGCGTGCCCGTTTTATTGAAGGCTCTTGAATCGAAAGATCCCGAAGTCCGTTTTTATTCGTCCGAGGCGTTGGCATATTTGGATCGGCACGAGGCGTCTGCTCCGCTGGGCGAGGTCGCCCGAGAGCAGCCTGCATTCCGCGTATTCGCGCTTACCGCGCTTAGTTCCATGCAGGATTTCGGGGCCTACGAGCAATTGCGCGACATGCTGTCCTCTTCCAGCTCGGAAACCCGATACGGTGCGTTCCGGGCGCTGT
This sequence comes from Thermoguttaceae bacterium, assembly GCA_050011795.1. Taxonomy (GTDB): domain Bacteria; phylum Planctomycetota; class Planctomycetia; order Pirellulales; family Thermoguttaceae; genus JBEKIK01. Next base: position 1,879 of record JBEKIK010000306.1, read on the forward strand.
GGACGATGAATAAGAAAGATGCCTTGGTGGCGGGCGAAAATTTAAATGCACAATTCAACTACCACGTACTCGACGTTTCCGGCCCCCCCATGATCCACGTTACACATAACCGACTGCCTGAGATCGTGCTCTTCGGCAAGGATCAAAACTTCCTCACGCCGATATCGGTCAGCGCCGGCAACCAGATCATGATCAACAGCACCAATCCCAAGGAAATCACCGTAAGCAAGTTTGCCGTCAAGGAAGCCGACCAAAAACGCATCGTCTCGCCTAAGCTCGACGAAGTGATCCGGACGGTGGTGGAACTGGGCGGCACATATCCCGACGTGGTGCAAATGCTGCAAGAGGCAAAGGCCTCCGGCGCACTGAGCAGCCGGTTTGAGATCGATGCCGTTCCTGAAGCGGGCCGAACCTACGAACGCCTCACAGCCGAAGACGGCGATACTGAGCAATCCAAAAGTTCCGTAAAGGCCGCTCCTGGCAAGCCCGCACCGGATTTATTCTACAAAAAGGTGGACATATCTACGTCTGATGACGGGGATGATGATACAAAAACGTCTAAAAATGACACTGCGGATGAGAAATCTACGGAAAAATCGGGGTCTAAGTATGGTTTCTTTGGTAAAATGTTTGGATTCGCCTCCAAGGAATAAGTTTTGCATAAGCGGTTAAACTGATGAGAATTTAATCACAGTTAGTTCTTAGGCTCCCTAAATCTCCTATCCCCTATGTTAAAGGCCCTCGAACTTGTCGGATTCAAAAGTTTTGCCGACCGTACGCGGTTCGAGTTTCCACCCGGCATAACCGTGGTGGTAGGCCCAAACGGATCCGGCAAGTCGAACGTAGTCGACGCCATCAAGTGGGTGTTGGGCGAACAGAGCGTTAAAAGCCTGCGCGGCAAGGAGATGGCCGACGTTATTTTTAACGGGTCCGGGACGCGCCGGGCGGTGAACACCGCCGAAATCACGCTCACCCTGGACAACTCCAAGCACCTCTTGCCCATCGATACGAGCGAAGTGCACATCACGCGGCGCGTTTATCGCAGCGGCGAGGGGGAATATCTGATTAACCGCAATCCCGCCCGATTGCGCGATATTCGCGATCTGCTTTCGGGCACGGGCATGGGCACGCAGGCCTATAGCGTCATCGAGCAGGGCAAGGTCGATATCTTGTTGCAATCTTCGGCCCGGGATAGGCGGATTATTTTCGAGGAAGCGGCCGGCATCAGCCGTTTTAAGCTGCGAAAACTGGAGGCCCTGCGGCGACTGGAACGGGTCGATCAGAACCTGTTGCGGCTTCACGACATTGTCGACGAAGTGGAAAACCGGCTGCGAAGCGTCCGCGCCCAGGCTGGAAAGGCGCGCCGCTATAAAGAGTACTACGATCGCCTGCAAGAGTTGCGCACCCAAGTCGGATTGGTCGACTGGCGGCGCCTGACCGAACGTTTAAGCGGTTTCGAGCAAGAGATTCAATCCCTAGCCGATCAGCACGCCGCGGCCTCGGCTTCGGCCGAGGCCATCGAGGCCGGACTGCTGGAAATCGACGCCCAATTGGGTGAAATCAATGAAGGCATTCGCGGGTCGGAAGGCCGTATTGCCGCCGATCGCGAGCGGATCGCCGCGGGCGAATCGTCGATCGAGCACGAGCGCGCCAGATCGAAAGACCTGGAAGAGGAAATCGCCCGGTGCCGGCGGCAGATCGTGGCCATGAACGCTAAAACCGGCGATCTGGAAAACGAACTTGGCGGCACGGCCGACCAACGGGCGGCAGCCGAAGAACTGCATCGGCAAATCGCCCGACGCCTGGTCGAAGCCGAACGCGAACTGACCGAGGTGATGACGGTTTTGGACCAATTGCGCGGCGAAAACCAACAGCGACGCGCCGGATACATGCAGCAGATGCGGTCTTCGGCCGCCTTGGGCAACGAAACCAGCGCCCTGGAAACGCAAGTGGCCGCCGCTTCGGCGACCGCCGAGCGCTGATTCGCTCCTGGAAGAACTCATCCGCCGCCAGGAAGGATTAAGCGCAGGCGTTAAGGAAGTGCTGGCCCGGGCAGCCGATCCGGCCGACGCTGCGTTCCGCGACGTCTTCGGCCTGGTGGCCGACCTGTTCAGCGTGAGCGTTGAAGCGGCGCCGCTTATCGAAATCGCCCTGGGCCAGGCGGCCCAGCACGTCGTGGCATCTCCCGGCCGCGAATTGATGAACTACCTGCAAAAAGAATCGAACCGCCTTGCCGGCCGCGTGGGATTTGTCTGGTTGGACGGGCGCAAGGAAGAACCGTCCGCCGCGGAAGTGAACTTGGAAGGACGGCCCGGCGTGTTGG
>JBEKIK010000307.1:0-4733 GCA_050011795.1 Thermoguttaceae bacterium
CGTTCTAAAAGTGCTCTCGATCCCCGGGCGTGGCAGGACGTGCCACGGCAGACCTCGATCACGTGCCGGCCCGCGGGCTCGAGATGGAACCGGTCGTAAAAGCTGGCCACGCGCATTATTTCCGCAAGCCGCATCTGCCAGAGCGACGCCAGGTGCTCTAAAATTCCGCGGGGAATGTAACCGTAGCTCTGATTCACCTCTTGGAGCACCGGCATGATGGCTCCCAGTTCGCCTTCATGGCGTTTGAGGATTTCGTCGAGCCTGGCCGCGTCGGCCTCGTTGAGCGGTTCGCGGGGCACAAACGGCGGAGGGCTTTCGGCCGTATTGCGGACCGGGCAAACGGTCCAGCAATCGCCGCAGCCCGTGCATTTGGTGGAATCCACGCCCCGCGGGCGCTTGCGGATTTCGGCCGTGAAATGTCCGGCCTCGCCATCCAATCGCGTGACGTCGGCCATTGTCAACACGTCGATGTTGTAGTCGCGCATGCACTCCACCAACTTGGGCGAGATGATGCAGGTTGCACAGTCGCCGGTGGGAAAGGTCTTGTCGAGCCGGGCCATGCCGCCGCCGATGGTCGGGCTTTCCTCGACCAGGTAAACACGGAATCCGGCCGCCGAAAGGTCCAGCGAGGCCTGAATCCCGGCCACGCCCCCGCCGCAGACCAACACCGCTCCGCAGGGCTGCCGGCCGTTGCCATTGCCTTTGCCGTTGCCATTCTCGGCGCCGTTTATGTTTTTCACGGCAAGAACAGTGGGAATTGAATTTGATTTCATGATTTTCCTCCCGATATCGCCGCCGCATCGACGGGATTATGGCCGATCACAGAAGTCCCCTCTCCCATTGGGAGTGAGTCAAGTCTAGTCCCCTCTCCGGGCACCGACCGAAGGTTGGTCGGGAGAGGGTTAGGGTGAGGGCTGTTTAGTAACGACTCGGCGCTGATTGAGAGGGCTTGGAGTCCCAGTTCTTTGGAGGAAAGGCCCAGAGCCAGCCCGATAAGTTGCGTAATGTACAAGACCGGCGTTTGCGGCAATTCGCCGTGCGCGGCGCCGGCATCGGCCTGGCGCAGGTCGAGATTCACCTGGCACAATGGGCACGCGACCGTTATGCACCGGGCGCCGGCCTGTCGGGCCATCGATACCAGCCGGTGGCCCAGGCGGTTGACGACTTTGACATTGGTCATGGAAAGGCTGGCCCCGCAACATTCGGTTTTATACGGCCAATCGACCGGCTCGGCCCCCAGGGCCGCCACAAGGTCGTCCATCACCGTGGGATGTTCGGGATCGTCGAAAGCCACAACCTCCGGCGGACGGCTGAGCAGGCAACCGTAATAGCAGGCCACGCGCAGCCCGTCCAGTGGTTTGCGAACCGCCGCCCGGATCGTTTCAAGACCGAGATGATTGACCAGCACGTCGAGCACGTGATGCACGGGCACGCTGCCGTCGTAAGGTTTTCCCGTGATCCGCTCCGCGCGTTTTCGCTCGGCGGGGTCGTTCGTAACCTTGTAGTTGGCCGTTCGCAGCCGGGCATAACACGAAGCGCAGGCCGTCATCACCGGGCTATTCATCCGCTGGGCCTTTTGCAGGTTCATAACCGGCAAGGCCACTGCCAGCGATGCGTTGGTGGTGTGGGCGGGGGTTGATCCGCAACAAACCCAGTTGGGGATATCTTCCAATTCGATGCCCAGCACTCTGCATACCGCGCGGGTCGAACGGTCGAAATCCCATGCGGTCGATGCCAGGCTGCAACCGGGAAAGAATGCGTATTTCACTGGTTTCTTTGCTCCTCTTCGGCGCGTTTAAAGATCTCGCGGACCTCCTTGGCATTGCCGCTGCGATGCGGCAAGAAGGAGATTTTTCCCTTGGCCATCATCTGCGGCAGCTTGCCCATGTCGGTAAACAGGTCCCCGCTGCGAATTTTGTACATTGCCAACATGCCCGCCTCGAACACCCGGCCGTGACGGCGGATGCTGCCTAAAAAACTACGGTTGAATTGCCTGCCGCGGCCGTCGGGAATCGCCGCTTTGCGCTCCACGGCCAACATGCGCAAGGCATCCATGACCCCGGCTATGTCGACGCCCTGGGGGCAGCGCGTGGTGCAGGCCTCGCACGATGCGCAAAGCCAGATGGCTTGCGACTCCAATACTTCAGACTCCGCTCCGAATTGAACCAGGCGCATGACCTGGCTGGGCAGCAGATCCATGTCGGGACCGATCGGGCAGCCGGTCGAGCACTTGTGACACTGGAAACACACCAGCGCCGAAACGCCGAAGCGGCGCTGGATTTCCCCGTCCAGATCGGCGTCGTTCCATTGGAGTAAATTCGACATCGTTATTCTCCCATTCCTTCCAACTCGGCTTCAATTTCGGCGTCTTTGCGTGGCATCACTTTTCGATAAACTTCCGCGGGCTGACTGAGCACGCCGTCGACGGTGAGCAGATCCTCCTTGATGCGGATGCCGAACAGACGCTGGTTCTCTTCGAGGTAGGGCAGCATCAATTTCCAGTCGTCGGCGCCCAGCGGACGGTAGGCCCCAAGGTTTAGTTGCTCCTCGACCAGTGTTTGATGCGGATCGCGGACGTAAATCGCACCCCCGGAGGCTAGGGAAAGCAGGTTGCTGCCGGGATAGGGCAAATCCAATGGCACCAGTTCGCCCCGCTGGTTGTATTGCATGCCGTTTAAAATCGCAAAACCGCCGCCGGCCCGCGGGTCGCCGGCCATGAACGATTCGGCCAAAAAGTCCAAGGCCGTGCCGTTGATCACCACGCGCGGACGTCCCACGGCGTTGATCATGGGCCGGCCGGCCGCGTTGCCCAGCACGTAGACTTCGCCGCCTTTGGCGCCGTAAAGGAAGGTTTGCCCCACGTCGCCGTACACGACCAACTTGCCTCGCTTGGATATCTGGCAAAGCTGATCCTGGGCGTTGCCGTGGACGAAGATTTCCAGGCCGTCTATACCCGAGCCCAGATAATCGCCGGGATTGTCGTAGCAATCGATCCGCAGTCCGTCGGTCGCCGGGCCGAAACCCACGCCGTGGAACCGCGTGCCCCGGGTGTTGTAATGGACAATGTGCTTCCAGCCCAGATGATAGGCCCTGACCGCCAAAGTCGCATCGCAGGCGTCGCCCTCGGGCGAGAAACCCCGGGCGTCGATCAATAGCGTGGTCTGGTTGCCGTGCGGACCGATCAGCCGGTCGCGGGTTTGCCAGGTTATTCTAGTGTGAGTGCCTTCATGACTTTCGCCGCAAATCGGCTGACTCTCGAAAATCCGTTCCAGTCCGCCGCGTAAAATTGTGAGCACAGAGCTGCGTTTTTTATTGCCCGTGGCATAACGCCGGTCAATGGCCAAGGCGAATGCGTCGATGCCCAAACCGGGCGATTTTTCCGCGGTCAAGGCGGCGGCTTCTTCCGCCAGCCAGCGAAGATGATCGTAGCTCATATCCGCCATGCCCCCGCATAAGCATCGGAACAGGCCCTCGGCGTCGCCTTGTTCAACGGCCCGTTGAAGGGCCGCAAAATCTTGATCGGTTTTGGCGGGTTTAACCGGCGGAATGGAAAGGTTGCAGTGCGATTGGCCGGATAACGTCGATACCGGCACGCCGAATTTATTGGTCACGCGAAGTGCATAGCGCCCATTGCTCGAAGCCGGTTTCTTGGCCAAGTCGCCTCCGTGCGGCGAAAACGTTGCGGAAGGCGCCGCCTTGCCGTTGGCCGGGCTGACGGTCAGCAAAAACGCGCCGCCGTCGGTATGGCTGCCGCCCCGGGCGTTCCAGTACATGTCGGCCACGGGCGTGAATCGCGGGTCTTCGGAGGCCAGGCTGGCCAGGGTCGCGTCGATGGCCTGTTTTTCCGATCGATTCGGTCAGGCTGCGGGCGATGATGAAAAACCAGGGGCCGTCGGGCGAGGCGTGTATGTGCGATGCCTGGATCTGCCGGTAAATCCGCTGTTTTTCCGCACTCAGCCGGTCGAAGTCGAGTTCCGTGGTCGGGGCCAGGGCCTCGATGATGTACTCGACCGGGTACTTGTACACCCGGCTCCACAGATCGAACAACAGCACCGAAACCTCGGTATCGGTAAGGAACTGCGGAAAAATGTTCCGCCCGGCCAGGTATTCGCATACCGAAGCGTAATTTGCAAAGTCGCCGTTGTGGACCAGAGCCTCGTTCAGCCCGATAAACGGGTGTGCGCCGCCGGGATGCCACACGCGGCCCTTGGTCGGATATCGCTGGTGGGCGATCCAAACATGTGCCCTGGTGTCGGGCATGCGATAGTATTGCACTGCCCCTTCGGCGTAGCCCACGATCTTCAATATGATCAAGTTCCGCGCGTGCGACATGACGAACGCCCGCTTGTCGCCCAGCGAGGCATAATATTTCGTGTTCAACCGTAGCGAGTTCTGGTACACGAACTCGTCTTCCACCTCCCTATCGGAAAGGCATTTCAAACCTTTTTCATCGGCAAAATTCGCCAGTACTTGTGGTTTGACGCGGACGAAATAGCGGGCCACGTCCGGCGGCCGGACTTCCAACAGCGGCACGTCGCGATAGTCGTCCACGGTCGGAACCATTCCGCCCTGGTCGATGTCGAAATAAGGCTCGATGCAGGTTTTTTCCACTTCTTCTTTAGCCGATTGATCCAATAGCGCCACCTGGAGGATATAGTCTTCTTCTAGGACCTTGCTCGATACGCCCATGTCTTCCGGCACCAGGCCGCAGGCCGCGATTCCTCCGCCTTTGC
>JBEKIK010000308.1:0-3819 GCA_050011795.1 Thermoguttaceae bacterium
TGCGCCAAGCCAAGCGATTTGATATTTGGTTCCAACCTGTAATCAGCCTGATTCACGGGATAATTGTCTGGAGCGCAGGGTTTGGGCGGCAAGTTAGTTGGAGGGGAATCAGCTACCGTTTAACAAGCGACGGGAAGATTAAGGGGGCTTGGCGCAGTAATGATTCGGCCGTGCTGCCGATGCCCGGAGTTGCAGCCGATATTGCGGAATCGCCGCGAAAAGACGCTGATTATCAGAAGATCGGATGAAAAACAATGCTGAAATAGGGCAAATCAGTGAATTAAGGGTGTTTTTTATAAAGAGATTTTAACCCGAAATTCATCTTTTTTTCATTTAGTATCTTGGCATTATCGCCCACCCCTACGGCTTAGCCGGTTTTTTTAGCCAATTTTTGCTTTATCGGGGCGAAACTCTTTTACATGGGTGGTGGTTATTAATAACAAATTGTGTAATACTGAATATATACCTTGACTCATACCCATCATAAGTCTGTTATGTATTTACACGCGGAGAATAGTCCATGCCCAAAAAGCAGAAACCTGATAATGGACTAGCTAGCCCCCCCCAACTTATGCCCATAGGCAAAAAATCGGGCAAAGGGAAAGGCTGGCAAAAGTATTTACAGTCAAATGCCGTTAAGGCGGGGTTGGCGGGCGTGGTGGTGTTGTTGCTCGTGCTGGTAATCGGCTGGCAACTGATGTCCGGCGGCGGCAGCGGGACAAAATCGATCGGGACCACTGCTTCTTCCGACTCGAATCAAGCGCAGTCGGCCCCTCCTTCGCACCAGATGCCGGCCGAGACAGCGCAGGCGTCGCCCGATCAGAAAGATACTTCCGCCGATCAGAGCGCCCAAAAAGGTCAAGAGAACAAGCAGGGGCAATCTACCGAACCCCAGCCGGAAACTACTCAGCCGGAACAACGGCAACCCGTCAGGGGAGCGCACGGTACTACTCAAGAGACTGCGCCCGGGGCCGAAAACTCATCCGCCCAGCCAAAGTTGCCGGAGGATATCTCCAAGTGGGAGAAAGCCGACTTTATTCGCGCACGGCAGGAAAACAACCCCAAACTACTCGAAGCGGTGGCATATCTGGGCGAGAAGTTTCCCGGCAGCGTACCGAAAGCCCAAGATTTGGCCGATTTGCTAAAAACGCCCAAGCCGTCGGACCCATCTACCATGCCTAACGCCCAAAACGCCGTACCGGGCTTGATCGAGGCGACTATCGACGCTTTGGGTAAGAACGGTTCCGAGGCCGCCCAAAAGACGCTGATGCAAATATTAAACGGAAAGTTAACAACCGAGGACGATAGAGTGGCGGTCGAAGCGGTGCTGAAGACGCTGATTCAAACACCTTCGGCCGAAAATGACGACAATTTAGTGAAAGTGATTATTACGCCGGAGGAATTCCGACCGGCAACTCCCCAAGGGACATGGCAACCCGGCGATATGCGTTCGCGGGCGTTGGATTTGGTCAAACAGAATCCTTCGGAGGATCTTAATATAAAATTGGCGAAAAAACTGGTGCAAAGGGGCCTGGAACCCAACGATCCGGTTGTGGATTTTCTGTTGCAGGATAATCCCGTCAATCTCAACGCCCAACTTCATTTGTATCAAAGCGAAGATCTTTCCCCGGATACGAAGACCAAGCTGGAACAGTACTTCCTGAATCGCAGTTCCCAGGCAATCTGCCTGATGATGGGGATCCCAATCGTAGTCGATCCTACGGCGGCGACGATTCCCGGCGGCGATTGGGGAAGAACAGCGCCAAGCGGCCGGGAAAGCGGCCGGGAAAGAACGCCGCCCATGGGCCCGGGCGCGATAAATACCGGCGTCATGGCCGGCGATACCGTGAAAAGTAAAATTTCCGACTACGAACGCGGCGCATATCTTGCCAAGTTGTTGTGGGGCGAGCCGCTGGCAGGGTTGATGTTCGAGCATTTGGGTGAAGTTCATTCTCTGGATAAATCAGCCCCGCATATCGTGCTGGCCTCGACGTTGCCGCTGGATGCGATTCATGCGGCCATGTTCAAGATGCTCAAGAAACGGGCAAGCGACGGTCCGCAATCGCTGGAAACCGCCGGATGGACCGATACCACCAACAAAGTGCTGACTGATCCGGGTTTGATAGTGCTGATGAAACTTTTGCCGCGATCAAAAACAATGAAAACGGTACCGATTACGGGCAGTACATCTGCGCCGTCGCCGTTGCCGTCGCCGTCGCGCACAGGCCGGTATTCAATGAGGGCCGAAGGTGGGGGCGCGGGGATTCAGCCATCCAAATCCGAGGCGGCCCAGAAAAAAGAACAAATCGAAATGGAATGGATAACCACGTTGTCGAAAATGGTGGATGCGTGGTGCAATCGCTTGGAATCAGCCGCCCAGGCGCAAAAGAAAGCCCTGCGCAGGGGGCTGAAGGTCATGGAACAGCCGCCCACCCGGCTCGACGAATTTGAAATTCCCCAGGATGCCAAGTTCCTCAAAGATGTAAAAATCACAGCCACTTATCAACTCAATTGGCCGGACAAGGCCCCGGGCGACTTGGGAAAGGTTAAACTCGCCGGGCTAAAAATTCAATACTTCCGCCTTCAATTAACGGGAATGCTCAAGAAGACAATGATCGCCCTAAAGCAACTGGCCAGGGGCGGCGACGTGCACGACTTGTCCAACGGCCAATGGTTGGAAACGATCAAGAACGGCTCGCAACCCGGTAACAAACGTTCTCTGGATATTCTGGTTACCAGCGCCGATAAACAACAAGTGGATTTAACACAGAAAATAGAAGAATCTATCGACCTCGAGGTGGATATACTGGCCATCGAAATCACCGATCCGGCGGCAGTAAAAGAGTGACAAAATCCACGTCTTTTCCCGCGACCGACCATGCCGACCATGCCCCGCATGGTGCCCGATGGTGCCCGTCGCGGCTTCACACATTATCACTTGCCGATCCATTTGATGCGGCTGATTCAACCGTGTTGTCTTCCCCCTGTTTGCGGGCCGCTGTCCCAGGTTAATTGCCATTGACCCTTTGACGGGTTCTATTACAATGCCGCAACCTGTTAAAGCAGGTCATATCCTCTAATTTTGCAGGGATAAGCAATATGTCCGAGCGGCCGGATTCCAAACCGATAACTTCAGCATCGACCCTGGAGGCGGCCCGACGAGATAAACTGCGAAAAATAGATGAACTGGGTATTGACCCATGGGGTTCCCGATTCGATCATCACCAACCAATATCTGAGATCCGCAACCGGGTGGACGAAATTGTTGTGGAACCATCCCCCGAGTGTGAGACTGGAAAACCTCCGATACAGCACGGCCCCCACGTTCGAGCGGCAGGACGGATTATTTTGCGGCGTCCGTCGGGCGGGTCCCACTGGTTGCAAATTCGTGATTGGACCGGAACTATCCAGGTGATGATCGGCAAGGCACAAGTGGGCGAGAAAAATTGGAAACTTGCCCAGTGCTTCGACCTGGGCGATATAATCGGCGTGGACGGTGATTTTCATCAAACGCGGACCGGCGAATTGACGATCTTCGCCGACGACCTGCATTTCTTGAGCAAGTCGATCGAAACGCCCCCGGAAAAATGGGCCGGGCTGAACGATCCCGAACTGCGACATCGGATGCGCTACCTGGATTTGATTTACACCGACGGCGTTCGGGAGCGTTTTTTACGGCGGACGAAAATCGTGCAATCGATCCGCAACACGTTGGCCGGGCAGGGATTCATCGAAGTGGAAGGCCCTACGCTACACGCCATCGCCGGCGGAGCGGCAGCCCGACCGTTCGTCACGCATCATAACGCCCTGGACATCGAT
>JBEKIK010000309.1:0-3818 GCA_050011795.1 Thermoguttaceae bacterium
GAAGGGCCTTTACCGCGGCCAATCCAATACCGCCTGTCGCTCCGGTGACAATCGCGCGGACTCCGGGTAATTGCATGGGATTATTCCTTGGCGTTGAAATCCAACATGGTGACAATGTTATGCGCGCTTTCGACCGCTTGTCCGCTGTACATGCCCTTGGGCTGATCGTTGCGCGCAAAGGGCAATATCAATGCGCCCATTTGAAAGAAGTGAAGATTATATCGGTCCTTTTTATGTACTTGGATGCGGTTCCAGGCTTCGCCGTCAAGGCTTACATAGAGCGAACATTCCCGGGAAGGACAAGCCGGGTTCCGCTCCACGCAAGTGGAAATGGCATTGATCGGTCCGAAGACCGCGGCATAAAGGGAACTGCCTTCAATTTCGAGCAATTTCGTTTTTTTGCCGGTTTTTTTATCGAGTCTGACGATGAAATTACGGTCGCGGTCGGAATCGGTTCCGTAAAGGAGACAATCCGGCTTGACGATGGCGCCCACTGCCCTGGATTCTTGATCGCCGCGCGTCAACCAGTCGATGGTTTTCAGATCCTTGGACAACGCTCCGATTCCCGGCTGCCGGTCGAAATCGCCCACCATGACCCAATAATGATTTTCCCGGGCATCGACAAGGACGTTGTGCACATGGCGGACGTCGCCGGGTGGGAAACGATATCCGACGTGCCATGTTTTACCGCCGTCTTCGGATACATAGATATAGACTTCCGAGGATTCGAGCCCCCAGCCGTATTCGCCGAAAAGCAGCCTTTGGCCGTCGGCGGCGAGGTTCAAAGGGCGGGAGCCGCGGGAAATGGTGAAAACCCGCTTCATCCGCGCTTCGCCAGGCTCGGCCCGATATAGTCCGTCGCGGGCCACGGCCACGCGGGCGCCGTCTTCGAGCACCTGCAATGCGCTGATATTGTAACGCAATAATCGGGCGGCAAGACCGCAACGGGCCGCCAGCGCTTTCCAAGGCGGGGCGGGCAGGCGGCAATCGAGTTTCCAGGCGGCGCCCCAATCGTCGGAGCGGAAAATATCGTACCGCCGGGAAATATAACATCCCCCGCGCCGCGCAATGAACAAGGCGCGGCCCGGAGTCCGGCTGATTATCCGCGGACTAATATCAGCACTCATTTAATCATCGTCTCCTTTAACGAGCCAGGCAAAGTCCGTAATAAGGATAAGGAAAATTTTTGTTCCGATCCATGAATAAATCGAACATATCCTTGCTTCGCACCCAATCGACGCGGACGTTGCCGGCCATGCTTTCGTGGAGAATTCCTTCCCGGGCAAGATCGCGGAAGACTTTGTGAACGCAGATGCAATACTTGGCATATTTTGGACAGCGCTGGCGCACCAGGTATAATTCGTCCTTTTCGCCGATGCGAATGGAATAACGCCGTTCTTCATAAAAATCCTTGATCGGCCATTGCTCGTCTCGGACCTCCTCGGGCGAATGGATCAAGGTCATGGAACTTTGCAAAGAGACCCCGACGCTGAATACCAAGCCGTTTTTTTGACAAAAACGATAATATCCCGAATACACGCCGTGAGGCAAAGGTTTAAAGCGATTGAGATTATCGTGCAGCAGTTCTTCGGCAAGCGGTCCGGAGGCGGCCAGGGAATTGTATGGATGCAGGCTGCGTAAAACCCCTTTGCGGCGCCAAAACAGTTCGTTGGCCAGCCCCACTCCGCAGGCTGTCCTTTGCGGATTATAATTTATCACCCGGTCCCGCCGCTGGGCGTCGGTCAGGAAAGCGTCTTCGTCCTGATAATGGGGGTGAGTAGGCATCACCAAAGTTCCAGCGGGACCGACAAGCTCCAATAAAGCGTTTACCAGGCAATTTGCCGCCCCGAGAAAACCGCCGGCCACCGGTTTATCGTTTTCGGTAAACTGAAGCCCGGATACTGAAGTATGAGACATGACAAGGGCGCCTTCACTGACGCCGATTTGCCGGAGATGGTCCTGCAATTCCCGCCGATCGACAGACATGGGAGTTGCGGGTTTCCGCGATCGAAATCGCCGGCTCCAGGTCCGCAGCCCCGGGACGGTCCAATAGACCTGTCTGGCCAGCAGCTCTCCGGCGATCAACGGCCCTTCAATCCAGGTTGGAACCGATCTCCTCGATAACTCCTTCAATTTATTGCTCCTGCAGTCATGGAATGTCATTTATTTCGTGCGAGTGCACAGTCGGCGGACGACATGAATCACGTGTTGTTGCTCATCTTCGCGCATGCCCGGGAAAATGGGCAGGCTAATCAGGCGTTCCCACACTTTCGACGCCGCCGGCAGGTGTTCTGCTTTCCAGCCGAAATTCTCCTGATAATATGGATGTAAATGCAGGGGACGCCAATGCACCGAACAGCCGACGCCGTTTTCGCGCAAGGCGTCGACGAAATCGTTGCGATTTAGGGCTGTCCGTTCCAATCGCAAACGGATGGGAAACAGATGCCAGGAGTGGATGCGATCGGGCGGATCAGGGGGAAGGTCAAGTTGTTCCAAATCGGCAAGATCTCTGAGAAAGCGACGTGCGATAACCTCCCGTTGGATGCGCATTTCCTCGGCGCGGCGAAGTTGATGTATTCCGATGGCCGCGGCAATGTCGGTAAAATTGTATTTGTAGCCCGGGGCAATGATGCGATAGTCCCAGGAACTGCTTCCGGCATAGCGTTTCCAGGCGTCGTGCGACAGGCCGTGGAGCGACATTTGCCGCATTCTCAGGGCCAAATGTTCGTCGTCGGTCACGGCCATGCCGCCTTCGCCGGTAGTGATGGTTTTATTGGCGTAGAACGAGTAGCAGGTGACGGCGGCGGTGTTTTCGCCGCAGCGTTGCCATGGAGCGTGAGGTCCTCGGCGGAAGGCCGCCGGCAGGGCATGCGCGGCATCCTCGACCACCCAAAGGCCGCGCTCCTCGGCGAAGGCATTGACCGCGTTCATGTCCATCATCAGCCCGCCGACGTGGACCGGGATAATGCCCACTACCTTCAAGTTCCGATCCAGCGGCGTTCGGCCGGCGCGGAGATCATCGATTTTCCGGGCGGCGTCGGCAAGGTCGAGATTCAGCGTCACCGGGTCGCAATCGGCCAGAAGCGGCACCGCGCCCATATACCGCACTACTTCGGCGGTGGCGGCGAAGGTCATGGCCGGCACCAGCACTGCGCTGCCCGGCCCCAGACCCAAGGCATCCACGGCCAGGTGCAGGGCGGCGGTGCAGGAATTGACGGCCACGGCGTGTTTCGCCCCGACGGTCCGGGCCAGATCGGTTTCAAATTGCTTGACTCGGGGGCCGGTCGTCAGCCAGCCGGATCGAAGGCAGGCCACGACCTCGTCAATTTCGGCTTCGGTCAGCGACGGTCGAAAAAATGGGACGTTCATTTGCGGTAATATGTCTCGATATTCCTTATGGCAATTCAATAAGGAGAATGAATCTTGTCCACGAATAATTGGGCTATAGTCTGAAGAATGATCCTGAAGTCCAGCAATAACGAGGCTTTATCGACGTACTGTTTGGCATAGCGAATTTTTTCGGGCAAAACTCGTTTAGCGTATTCTTCCTCGGGATTTTCGGCCCGGCCGAGAATGGCGGCCTCATCGCGATATTTAATCGAAGCCAGGTCGGTGATGCCCGGGCGAACCTGGAGGATGACCGCGTAATCTTCGCGAAACATATCCACGTAACGCGGCACTTCCGGTCGGGGTCCGACCAGGCTCATATCGCCTTTTAGCACGTTAAACAGTTGAGGGAGTTCGTCAATTTTTGTTTTTCGCAAGACCCGGCCCACCCGCGTGATGCGCGGATCGTCGCCGAAGGTGATCGGCCCGCC
>JBEKIK010000310.1:0-3809 GCA_050011795.1 Thermoguttaceae bacterium
CGTGCGTATTGGATTCCCGAAAGGCATGTTTAAAAGTCATTCATCAGCGACGCTTCTTGGAACGTTCATCGTAGGCATCGACAATCCGCTGCACCAGCGGGTGCCTGACGATGTCCGCGGAACTCAACGACACCGCGACGATTCCCTTTATCCCCCGCAGCCGCGCCAAAGCGTCGACCAGGCCGCTGCGGGTATGAGGAGGCAGATCGATTTGCGTAATGTCGCCGGAGACCACGATTTTCGAGCCGGCGCCCATCCGCGTCAAAAACATCTTCATTTGCGAAACCGTGGTGTTTTGCGCTTCGTCGAGGATGATAAAGGCCTCGTTCAGCGTGCGCCCGCGCATGTAGGCCAGCGGAATCACTTCTATCAAGTCTTCCTCGGTATAACGCTTGATAAGGTCGTGGTCGATCATCTCGTGCAAGGCGTCCATCAGCGGCCGTAGATAAGGATTGATCTTGGCCTGCAAGTCGCCCGGCAAATAGCCCAGACTTTCGCCGGCTTCGACCGCCGGACGCACCAGCACTATCTTGCGGACAGATTCCTGTTTCAAGGCCGAGGCCGCCATGGCCACCGCCAGATAGGTCTTGCCCGTTCCAGCCGGCCCGTAACATAGTACGATATCGTTTTGGCGGATGGCATCGACAAATCGGGCTTGGCCGGGCGACTTGGGGCGAATCTGCCGTCCGGGTTTGAAGACCTCGATGGGCGGAGTTTCTGACGGCGAATGACCGTTTAGCACCGCACTTAAGACCAGAGACACGTCCTCCGATGCCAATGACCCGTGCCGGTTGGCATAGGCTTGAAGCCGCTCAAAAACCTCGGTGGCCGAGGCGACCGCCTCCGGCGGTCCGTCGATTTGAACGAGACCGTCTTGGACCGTGATATTAACCCCCAGCGCGTCCCGGATTTTCCGTACGTGTTGATCGCGGGCACCAAACAGCGTCAGCAGCGACTTGGAACTAACGACCGATATTGTTGTTTCACTCATCTTTAATAAGTATAAGCTTTATTCAATCTCGGATGCAACGCATTGCCACTGTTTGTTATAAACGGACCCCCCAATAAAGAAGTATTGGATACCGGTTTCCGCATTATTCTAAACCAAATAACCCAGCAATAAAGAGGAGGGTGGCATCCCTCAAAAACCGGATATGTCGGCGATGTAAGTGTGGCAATAAGGGCAAATGTGGATTTGAGAAGGAATATCCTTATTGCATTTTGCACAGCTTTTCCAGGGGGTTTCGTGATGGGTTTTGTCAGGTCGATGGGGCGCGCCCTCCTCCAGCTCTATTCCACTCATGCCGGCACTGCTGGGAGACGGCTGGGAAGGTCCGATGTAATCCAATATTACTTCTTCAGATAAGGATTGTTTTGCCGCGACGGGAATAGGGACATAAACATAGACTTGCCCTGAGCACAAAGGGCACAAGCCCGTTTTTCCAGCCATGGAGTTTTTAACTTTTAACTTATGCCCTTTAGGGCACGTCACTTCGATCGACATCGCACGACCCCCTTTGCCGGCCAAAGAAAAACCAAGGGAATCCTTTTACTCGATGCCGGATTCTATCTGCGTATGACAAGCTCCTAAGAATGTATATCCGGCGACTTATACGCAATAATGCACATTTATCGCACTGCTTACCTTCGCCAATAGCCAGAATTGTAAGAACGTATCGATGAATTATGGATTAAGACAAGCCGTTTACAAGCAAAAAATTCACTTGCCAAACAAACTTAATGATAACACCCCAAGGGTCGGCTGACTAGGCCCCTTATCCGGTTTTTCACGGGAAAGTAAATGGGAGAAGATCACTTTCACGGCCAGGGAATTTTCTTGGTTTTCAGCCGGCCGATTGCATCATCCAAAAGGCCCACCCCACCGGGGCGGCAAAAAGAAGCGAATCCAGGACATCCAACACCCCCCCGAACCCCGGCAACCAGGTGCTGGAATCTTTACACCCTGCGTCGCGTTTGATCAGTGATTCGGCCAGATCGCCAAAGATGCCGGCAATGCCTATTAAAATGCCGTACGGAATCCATAACCAGCCCGAGCCCGGCGCTGAGCCGGCAGTGTTCATGGAAGGCAATAGGAAGTGCCAACTCAGCCAGGCCCCAAGACAGGCGAAGAAAATCGCCCCCACGGCCCCTTCCACGGTTTTGCCGGGACTGAGCACGGGCGTCATCTTGTGCCGGCCCATCAATCGGCCGACCAGGTATGCGCCCGTATCGCCCATCTTCACCACGATTATCAGCGAGACCAACGCGGCGACGCCCCAGGCTAATCGCAATTGGACGAGAAAACTCATGAGCAAGCCCACGTAGATCAGGGCAAATGCCGTCGAGGCCATATTGGCGATCGCCCGGCCCGGCTTTTGGAAAAGGCACATTTCATTGATAAGCAGGACCAGCGTGCAAATCGTTAATGCCGCCAATGGCCAGGCCGTTAGCGCCATTGTTTGCTGCCATGACAGGCGACCTTCGCCCGAGAGCTGCCAAAGATTCCACTTGGCCAAAATGACGGGGATCCAATTGGAAAGCAGGATCAACACGTTGCCGCAATAAACCACCCAGGCCCTGGGCTGCGCGCCGCCGGCCGCCGAAAGTTGCATCACCTCCGTCGCGGCAAAAATCACAAAAACGGCGGCCAGTGGCATAAGCCACGTGCCCGGAAGCCGGGCGACATGGTCCAGCCAACACAATCCGGCCAGGGCCGCGATTATCAAGGTTCCAAAAACGAGTCGCCAGCGGAGCATACTATGTCTGAGGCGTAAGTTTTAGAAAAATGTATCGAAATATATTAATAAAAAAAGCAGAACGAGAAACGCAGAACTGTTAGTTCATAGTTTTGCGTTCTACATTCTGCGTTCTACTTATGTATCCCTGAGCGGCCGGGACGGCGTAACTTTCGCTGTCCCGGCGCCCAGTCAAAGACTCCACCGCGAAGCACTTGCCCCAGGCGGTCGACCCAGTAACCGCATCTAGGGCAAGTTTGTGCTCCAACCCAAGGAGGGAAGGGCTGCGCCGGATTCCCGCAAACCCGGCACATTCGGCGGAGTCTAACATTGGTTTGTTTTCAGTTATCAGTATTCAGTTCACAGTTCTCTGTTTTTTTCATCCTTCATCCTTCATCCTTTGGCATACGGTTGCACCTCATACAGCCAATCGCAGGCGATTTGGCGGTCGTCGGGCGATAAGATTTCCTCATCCTCAATTTGCAAAGTTTCACATCCTTTGCCGGCAATCAACACGCAATCGTCCTTCCGGGCCAAAGACAAGGCGCGATGAATTGCCTTTCGGCGCTGGGGAATTACCTCCGCATCATCCGGATGTTGGAAACCACTTAGCAGATCTTGGATAATCGCCTCCTGTTTTTCTGCCGGCGGATAAGCGCTTGTAATAATGGCCGTATCGGCGTCCCGTTCCGCTATTCTGCCCATTAGTGGACGCTTCGATTCATCTCCGTCGCCGCCCGTGCCGAACACGCAAATCAGCCGGCCTTGGGTCACGGTTTTGAGGGTTTGCAAACATCCGGCCAATGCGTCGGGTGTATGGGCGAAGTCGACAAATACGCTAAACGGCTGGCCGCATTCGATTCGCTCCAGCCGGCCGGGCACGTGCCGCGCCGCCTCCAGGGTGCGGACGATCTGCGGCAACTCGACGCCGTAAGCCAGCCCGACCGCCGTAGCAGTCAGGCAGTTGTAAATATGGTGCCTGCCGATCATCTGCGTTCGCACCGGCATGGTATCGCTGCCGGCGGTGATAAGGAAAGTCTGCTCGCTGGGGAATTGTTCGACGGGCGCGCCGGT
>JBEKIK010000311.1:0-3807 GCA_050011795.1 Thermoguttaceae bacterium
ACGTCAACTGGGATTGGGAAGAAGTAAAAAACCTCGGCCTGTTTACCTATCTGTTTTCCAAGCGTCCCGGCTGCGATGAGGCGCTGCTCGCCCAAGTCCGCGAAAGCCTGCTGGCAACGGCCGACGCAATCGTCAAAACACGCGACCGGCACGGTTATGCCCGCCCCTTGGGCACGCGATATTATTGGGGTTGCAACGGCGGGGTCGCCCGGCAAACGCTCAATCTTTGCGCCGCCTATCGCCTGTCGCCAAAACCCGAATATCTCGAAACCGCGCTGGACGCCATAAATCACCTGTTTGGGCGGAACTATTATGGACGTTCGTTTGTAACCGGATTGGGCGACCGACCGCCCATGCACCCGCACGATCGCCGCTCCGGCGGCGACAACGTGGTCGATCCCTGGCCCGGCTATCTGGTTGGCGGCCCTCATCCCAGGGCCACCGATTGGCACGATATTCAAGACGACTTCCGCACCAACGAAATCGCCATTAACTGGAATGCCGCGCTGATCTACGCCCTGGCGGCCTTCATCGATCCCTCCGAACCATCGGGAAGGTAACTTATGAAACGATTTGCAACAAACTATCTGCCCCTGTGGCTTATCTTCTCCCTCCTGTTTTCCCCAGCGCACGCGGCCGACAATTATAAGAACTTCAAAGTCGCCGTATATGTCCGGGCACAGGAAGTGCAACAAATGAAGAACCCCGATTGGCTCGCCGCCCGGTGGAACGTGCTGGAAAAACAAGTACATGTCGATAAAGTATATCTCGAAACCTTCCGCGACCGGCTCGTGCCCGACGAAGAGGCTATTGCCAAAGCCAAGCAGTTCTTCAACGCCAAGGGAATCAAAACCGCCGGCGGCATCGCCACGGTCAGGAACGAACGCAACCATTTGCAATCTTTCTGCTACACAACCCCGGAAGACCGGCAAAAACTCAAGAAACTCATCCAGTTAACCGCCCGGCACTTCGACGAAATCATCCTGGACGACTTTTTCTTCACCAGTTGCAAGTGCGAATCGTGCATCAAGGCCAAGGGCGAGCGGACCTGGACCCAGTTCCGCCTGGCACTCATGGAGGAAGTCTCCCGCGACCTGGTGATCCAGCCCGCTAAGGAAATCAACCCCAAGGTGAAGCTGATCATCAAGTATCCGAATTGGTACGATCACTACCAGGGCCTAGGTTACAACTTGGAGGCCGAACCCAAGCTTTTCGACGAAATCTACACCGGCACCGAAACCCGCGACCCGGTCTTCACCCAGCAGCACCTGCAACAGTATCAAAGCTATTTGATTATGCGATATCTGAATAACGTGAAACCGGGCGGCAAGGGCGGCGGCTGGGTCGATCCGTACAACCGCCAATATCTGGACCGCTACGCCGAGCAACTCTGGCTGACGCTGTTCGCCAAAACCCCGGAAATCACGCTCTTTAGCTTCGGTCAATTGATCGAGCCCGTGCGTCAAGACGATGGCTCATCCGGCCCGGATACCATGGTCGGCCGCACTGCCGGATTTGTTTTCGATCAGGCAGACGGATTCCTAGGCAAGCTCGGCAAACCCCTGGGACTGATGAGCTACAAGCCCTACAACTCCAGCGGCGAGGATTTTCTGCACAACTACATCGGCATGTTGGGCATCCCTTTGGAACTCACGCCGGAATTTCCGGCCGATGCTAAGGTGATTTTTCTCACCGAATCGGCCAAGTTCGATCCGGCTATCGTGGAAAAAATCAAAGGTCAATTGACCGCCGGCAAGAACGTGGTCATCACCTCCGGCCTGCTTAGGGCATTGCAGGGAAAGGGCATCGAAGACATCGTCGAACTCCGCATAAGCGACAAAAAAGTCCTTTCCAGGGAATTTTGGCAGAGGTCGAACGTTTATCGCTCGGAAAAGGAGATTTTATTCCCGCAGATCGAATATATCACCAACGACGCCTGGGATCTGTTGTCTTGCATGTCGCAAGGCAACGGATACCCGATATTGCTGGAAGCCGATTATGCAAAGGGTATATTGTATGTCTTGACCATCCCCGACAACTTTGCCGAACTATATGGCCTGCCCTCCGAAGTGCTGACTATAATCAAAGAAGTCATGGCCCGCGACCTTCCCGTGCGCGTCGAAGGCCCCAGCGGGGTCAGTTTGTTCGTCTACGACAACGACACGTTCATTGTCGAGTCGTTCCTGCCGCATACGGTCGAAGTGAAAATTGTCGTCAACAAAGGAATCGCCACCCTTAACGACCTCATGGACGGCCGGGGATTGGGCGGATTTCCCGGTCGCGGCATGACCGGCCAACCCAGGGGCGACAAGGTTGTTTTCGAGACCTTTATCGCCCCGCACTCCTACCGCGTTTTTTCCGCTGAACCGGCACATGCAAACAAGGCAACCGAATAGTTTAGCTTGCCGTGAATACACGGCGGGGAAGATGGAAAATTCTTTTCTTTACCCCGGGTGTATTCACCCGGGGCTAAATATAGTATTTCAAAATGCATACGGCATTAATCTTCTGCCCTCCCCTCTTCACCTCTCCGCTTCTATTCCCACTCCAGCACAACGAGCGATACCGCCTGCCTGGGCAGAGCAAAACGCAGAACGGCTTTGCCGCCGTCAATCGTCGCAGTCGCCGGGGCGTCGATTTGCGTTAATCGGCCGGCTGCCTCCAGCTCGGCGTATTGTTCCGGGGTCGGCGACTGCGGCGAGCCCATCTTTTTCCACACTGTAAAGGCATTGCTGTGATTCTGGTCGATACGGTAGTGCATCAGCCGCGCGCTGCCGATGCCGGCAGGCAGTCCGTTTATCGCAAGTTCCACCGCGGCATCCGGGCCGGGTAGGTCGTCGTCGTGATAGTGCCATACCATCACGCTCAGTTTTTTTGCTTCCAAGCTTGCCATAGCCGATACGTCGGGCGAGCCGCGGACGCCGTTTTTCAATATGGAGTCCAGTCCCGCGCCGGCCGAACTTTGCACCGCCACCCGCCGCCCGCCCATCCGGCTTAACATGCGGAACAGATTGAGCACCGGAAGATCGATGCCATTGGTCGCCAGCGCGCGGAACCCGGCAAAATACGGCTGGCCCTCGAACTCGAAGGCCCACGTCAAGGCGCCGTCCAGATTCACGCCGTGCCTGTCGGCCAGATCGTACTTGCGGGCGAAACTCGCGGCAGTGTAGCTGGAATACATGGTGCCGTTGCGATATCCGAGTTGCGGCCCTTGGCAGGCCGCGCAGCCGTCGGGATCGGATTCGCCGATAATAATCGGCTTGCCCTTAAGCTCCGGGAAGGACGAAATAACGGCGAAACCCCGGTCGATTGTTTTTAACTGTTCGGCGATGCCCATTTGCACGTGTCCGTTTACAAAGCGGGGCTGCCCCTTGGCATGAAAGGAAACGAAATCCATGGGCGTGCCAGTCTTTCCGGTTGTATAATTAGTGCCGCGCAGGCAATGTTCGATGAAGGCCCGCAAAAACCTGGCGTCGCTGCCGGCCATATCCGGCCCGCCCACGCGGGCCTTCGGCAGTGCCTTGCGCACGGCGTCCAGGGCGAAATCGTGGAGCTTGAAGAAATCCTCCCGACTGCCGCGCCAATAGCCGATATTCGCTTCGTTCCACACTTCCCAATACCAGCTCTCCGCCTCGGCCGGGCCATATTTTTCCGCGCAATATTTGGCCCAATGGTAGATTAATTCCGCCCACTTCGCGTAATCCTTGGGCGGATAAGACCAACCGGTATAGATTTCGTCGTATTTTGCAGTTGGCGTCCAACGGTGCTGATACGGGTCGGGCCTGGTCGAAAGCGCCTTGGGCATGA
>JBEKIK010000312.1:0-3799 GCA_050011795.1 Thermoguttaceae bacterium
CCACGGGTTGCAACCCGTGGGCTTAGTGACATTATTTTTCAGAGTTTCTATAAACTAATTCTCAATCCCTTTTCCCTTAGAACCGCACTTCAGCGCCGACGTTGATCCCTTGTGCCCAGAAATTCGTCTGGCGGCCCAAGTATTGCGGGTAAGGCAGACCGCCCGCTTGGACCGGCGCCCAGTTGCGCGTATCCATGTTCAAGTCGATCTGATCGCCCGCACGCATCACTGGTCCCCAATAAATGATATTGTATCCCACAAATGTCCGTACATGGCAGGTGAGCTGATAACCAATTTCCGCCCCAAATTGCGGAATCACCGCGAATTGGTCGAGTACATGGACGCCGGAGTTCGACCCAACGGCGTAAATGCCCTCCGGGTAGGTGATCGTTGTTTGTCCGTTATTGATGGTAGTCGTGCCGCTGATAGAGGCGGTTTCGTGGTTTTCGCCCAGCGCCATCTTGGCCAACAGACCCAGGGACCAGCGTCCGCGGCGGAGTTCGGTGTTAAGCCCGATTTCCATGCCGTTAAATTCATTGCGGGTATCAAAAGTGTCGGTGCTTTGAAAGCGTGAATTTATTGGGACGTAGTAAGTGTCTTGCCCCATGGCCAGGTTGTCGCCCAGTAAATAATGGCGATAGCCCATCAACAAATCGGTGCGGCAATAACATATACAACACGGATCGCAACACTCCGAGCCGCACCCGCTGTCGCAAGTCTCGGCGCAACACTCTCCGCAGGAATTACAGCACAAGTTGTAACGCAAGGTCATGCCCACAGATTCAAAATAATCGTTCCCGATAACATCCACCGAGCCGGTAATTATATCCGGATAAGCTTGAAGTTGATGCCACTGGGCATTGCGCTGGAGGTCGTAATACGGCAAGGCAAGGATCAGATTGCCGTCCGAAGCTCGGTAAAAATAGTTCGAATCGCCGCCCAGGGTCAACCAATCGGCCTCCAGGCCCCAGCGGTGACAACAGTCCAACCATCCGCCGAACGTGATGCGCACCCCGGAACGTCCTTCTGTATTAACGGCCGAGTTGCCAAAAAGGATTGAGGTGCCCGGTTGTCCTAATACGCCCGCTTGATCTTGCGGCGTACCCAGGGGACTGGTGGTCACAAGCGGCGGCAGATTCTCGCCGCTGGTCCACCACATCATCCAGTCGCCTCGCACCCAGTATCGGCCCGGCGGACTGCACAAGGGTACGCCTTCAAACGTGCATCCATTCTCACCGCATTGTTCCGTGACAATGTTGGCGCCTTCGGCGGTCGGAACAACAGACTCCACCTTTTCAGCCGCGCCCGGCGTTGGAATCGCCTCTGTATTTCCCTGACCGGGCGCTTGAGCGGCTGCATGAGTATATGCGGCGCTTAGAATCAATGAGCAAACAAAAAATGCCCCTAAAATCAACTTGTCGGCTCGTCTGGCGGCCATAATCTATCCCCCCTCTGTGGATATCATAAAGCTTAACGGTTGTGTAGGTTTTGAGGAAAGCAACGAATACTCCCCAATTACCGAATCGGCTGATTATGACAATAGAATTAACTTTGAATAAAACTCTCAAAATAACGACAAGACAAAATACGCAATATAGAGGATGTTTGCAGGCAACCAATGTGGTAATGGGAGGAATGGCAATTCTGGGGAAGGAAATAAAAAAAGTGGGCACTGGGCGGTGGACAGTGGGCAGTTAGTTTAGCCGCGAGCGGGCACCGACTTAATGTCGGTCGGGGAATGGGAATTGGTCGTTGGATAGCGCGAAACCGAAAGCGGTTTTGTAGGTTTTATTCATCATTCAACATTCAGCATTCATCATTCTTTTTCATCCTTCATCTTTTATTCCTTATCCTTCATCCTTTACTGCTTGATCTATCTTCACACGAAGCCATACAATACAGGGTTTTCATTGAACCATTGTCTGACCTAGTAATTATGGCTGCTTCCGATATCCTCATCGAGGGTGCCCGGGAACATAATCTCCGGGACGTGAATTTGATCCTGCCTCGGAACCGGCTGATTTGCTTTACCGGTGTAAGCGGGTCTGGAAAGAGTTCCTTGGCCTTCGATACCCTGTATGCCGAAGGCCAACGCCGCTATGTGGAAAGTCTTTCCAGCTTCGCCCGCCAGTTTCTGGGCCAGATGCCCAAGCCCGACGTGGACCGCATCGCCGGGCTAAGCCCCTCGATCTCCATTTCGCAAAAAACGGCCGGACAAAGCCCTCGCTCCACCGTAGGCACGATTACCGAGATCCACGATTATCTGCGCGTGTTATACGCCCGGGTGGGCCGGGGGCATTGTCCTCAATGCCGGCAACCCATCACCGCCCAAACCCGGGAACAAATCCTCGATCACATCTGCGCCCTGCCCGGCGGCACAAAGTTCCTGGTGCTCGCGCCTTTGATTCGCGGACAAAAAGGCGAATATCGCGACCTGTTCGAGGATCTGCTAAAACAAGGTTTCATCCGCGCCCGGGTCGACGGGCGCGTGGTCCGCCTTAGCGACGATTTGCGTTTGGACCGGCAGATGCGGCACAACATCGATGTGGTCGTGGATCGCCTCGTTTTAAGCCCCAAAATCCGCCCCCGCCTGGCCGAAGCCGTTGAACTCGCCCTCCGCCTGGGCAACGGCAACATCGTAGTCGCCATGGAAGATTCGGACACCGTTCAGGGTTCAGAGAATAATAAAAAGTTTAGCCGCGAGCTGGCACCAACCGAAGGTTGGTCGGCGAGCGCGCTCAGTGGGCAGTGGGCGGTGGGCAGTGGGCAGAGCGAGGATATTGAAGTTCTCGGCGCGAAACCACAAGCGGTTTTTTCAGAGATCCATCTTTCCGCCCGCTATGCCTGCACGCATTGCGGTATGAGTTTCGAGCCGCCCAGCCCGCAGATGTTCAGTTTCAACAATCCCCAAGGAATGTGTCACCAATGCGGCGGCTTGGGACACATCTACACCTTTGATCCGGAAAAGCTCATACCCGATCCCACGCGCTCGTTTCAGCAAGGCTGCATCGAATTGGCCGGCAAATGGCGCGAGATGGGACGCTGGCGCAGGCACATCTATCGCGGCGTGGCCGAAACACTGGAGCGCAAATACGGCTTGTCGCACGGCGCGGTCCTGGAAACCGCCTGGGAAGAACTCGACCCCAGGGTCCGACACGCCCTGCTCTGGGGCACCGGCGAGGAGCACGTCACTTTCACCTGGCGGAGCGGCCCTTCCGGCTACAAGTGGGGCGGCAAATTCGAAGGCGTCATTCCCAAACTCCTGGACCAATATCGCACCACCAAAAGCCGCCTGCAACGCCGCCAGTTGGAAAAGTACATGCGCATCCTCGGCTGCAGCGCATGTAACGGCCAACGCCTCAATCCCCAGGCCCGCTGCGTTTCGCTCGCCACACGCGCGCCCATGTTCCGCGCCAATCCCGAGCAAACGCTGCCCGAGGTTTGCGCACTGCCCGTGACAGAGGCCGAGGAGTTTTTCAGCGAATTGGAATTGGACGACGTCGGCCAGACGATCGCCGCCGAGGCCCTAAAGGAAATCCGCGGCCGCCTGCAATTCCTCAAAAACGTGGGGCTCGATTATCTCACCCTCGACCGCACCGCTCCCACGCTTTCAGGCGGCGAAATGCAACGCATCCGCCTGGCCGGCCAGATCGGCTGCGGTCTGGTGGGCGTGCTGTACATTCTCGACGAACCCTCCGTCGGCCTGCATCCACGCGATAACGGCCGCCTGCTCGGCACCCTGGGAAACCTCCGCGATCAAGGCAACACGGTCGTGGTGGTCGAGCACGACGAAGACACC
>JBEKIK010000313.1:0-3761 GCA_050011795.1 Thermoguttaceae bacterium
TGCCGGAATCAAGGTCGGTCAAACAGGCTCAGGCGCGTTAAATATCTCGGGAACCACCTCGATGACCTTAAACTCAACCTGGCCAAACGGGCTGGTCATCGGTCAATGCGCCGCAAGCTCGGGCTCCATCGATCAGAGCGGCACTTCCACCGTGACCGTTAACGGATACGCGTCGATCGGCAGTCACGGCATCGGGACCTATACCTTGCAGAGCGGATCACTCACGGTGACCGGGGATTTCAACGTCGGCGACATCCTCGGCTCGCAAGGCAACTTTTATATGCAAGGCGGGACTTTATCCATTCCCAATTTGTATCTCGGTTCAGCCTACAATGACGGAACCACAAGCGGCAGTACGGTGGGAAACATGCAACAATCGGGTGGCACGGTTACCGTCAGCGGCAACGGCGATCTGATAGTCATCGGCGGCCGTGACAATGCTTACGGCATTGGCACTTATACGCTTTCCGGCGGAACTTTCGACTCCGGCAGCAACGCCAATATTCTTGTGGGCAAATACGGCCAAGGCACGTTTACGCAAAGCGGCGGAACGCTTTATGCCAGGAAGGCGCTGTACCTCGGGCGATACTCCGGGTCAACCGGTTCCTATTCCATCAGCGGCGGAACGCTCTCGCAAACCAGCGCCAGCAACCCTCTTTACGTGGGCTATGCCGGCGCCGGCACGCTGACCATAAGCGGCAGCGGCCTGGTCGATGCCAGCGGCGGCGTGCAACTGGGCGGCAGTTCCTCGGTTACCGGCGAGGTGTATCTCAACGGCGGCACTCTTTACACCACGATTGTGGACGACGGCGGCGGCGCCTCCAAATTCCATTTTAACGGCGGAACGTTGAAGGCGAAAAACGCCACGACCACATTCATGCAAGGCCTGGACACGGTAGACGTGCTATCGGGCGGAGCGGTGATCGATACCAACGGCTATAACGTCAGCATTGCCCAGGCGCTTTTAGCCGGACCGAGTTCCGGCGGCTTGACGAAAAACGGGTCTGGCGTTCTTACCCTGACGGGCACTCCCACCTACAGCGGCGAAACTGTTATCAACGCCGGAGGATTGCAATTGAATACCGGGACCACGACGTTGGCGGCTATTAGCGGGGCTGGTGAATTGATCGTGGGCAGCGCATCGACCCCCACGCAACTTACCGCCACGAGCATTTCCGTCGGTACGCTGTCCATTGGGACGGGTTCAACCGTGTCCACTAGCGGCGATTCGCTTAGCGATCTTGATACCACAGTGGCGGTTCCGGAACCCGGCGTCTGGGTCTTGCTTCTTATCGCCGCCGCGGCAGTTTGGTTAAAAAGATCCTAGCGATCTGGATCGGCAGTCGGTATATCAATAGGGAGGTGCAACTCTCTGGCCAGTAGGATTTGGCAATGTCGGGTGTCTGGAAAACTATCCGCGTCTTTATCTCCTCCACCTTCCGTGACATGCACGGAACGGGATCATATAGGCGTTCCGAATGTGGGGTGGTATTGCGGGACAGCCGGGAATAGCCTGGGTTGGCGGAGACCATGACGGCCGGTGACAGTTGGAGCTATGCTCACAATGTCTGAGCAAAGGCGTCCCTTACGCTGGGGTGAACAATCGCCGCATCAGCGGTGGCGCGCTATCCGTGAAGACGCTGCTTAATTACTCGCGCAGCCTATTGGTGTTCCGGCCGCCGTAAGTGTATCATTAAGCGTATTATGGCTATTTCCTGTCCGCAATGCGGTGCCGAGTTCGACGCCACGTTGTTCGAGTTCGAACACCGAGTTCGCTGCCCGTGCGGCGCTGAGATGCGCTATCCGGGCACGGATCTCCGAAGCGGCCACGTCGCAACCGATCGGACTCGACGACGCAAACATAAGAGTGACGGCTTGACAGAATCCATGCTCAGGATCGATGGTTCTTTAGGCGAAGGGGGTGGGCAGATACTTCGTTCCTCGTTGGCGCTGTCATTGGTCACCGGCACACCACTTGTGATCGAGAATATCCGGGCCAATCGCAAGAAGCCGGGTTTGATGCGTCAGCATCTCAGCGCCGTAACGGCGGCAGCCGAAGTCAGCCAGGCCCGTGTTGAAGGTGCAGCGCTTGGCTCAATACGGCTAACCTTCTGCCCTGGGGGCGTCAGGGCGGGCAACTACGCATTCCATGTGGATACAGCCGGCAGTGCGACGCTCGTGCTGCAAACGGTGTTGCCGGCTCTGCTGCTGGCCGAAGGCGAGTCGAAGCTGATACTGCGGGGTGGAACACACAATCCGTTGGCCCCGCCTTTCGATTTCCTGGCAAAGAGTTATCTTCCGTTGGTGAATCGACTCGGGCCGACGGTCGAGGCCCGCCTGGTTCGGCCTGGGTTCTATCCTGCCGGCCGCGGAGAGTTCGCAGTTCGCATCCAACCGGCCCGGCAACTTGGCCGCCTGGAGTTGACCGATCGCGGCGAGATTCGCGCCCATCGCGTCCGGGTTTTGCTCGCCAATCTGCCGCCTCACATTGCCGAGCGCGAGTGTCGGACTATCGCCCGGCAGACCGGCTGGAGCGAAGACTGCTTTGCGATCGAACAGCGCAGCGACGCCTACGGGCCGGGCAACGTTGTGATTATCGAACTGGAAGCGGAGAATGTTACCGAGGTGTGTACCAGCTTCGGGCGGATAGGCCTGAAGGCCGAGGAAGTTGCCATGGAGGCGCTCCGCGAGGCCGAAGAGTATTTTGCGGCCGGCGTGCCGGTGGGGAGGCATTTGGCCGATCAGATTATGCTCCCACTGGGAATCGGCGCCTATTTTGGCTCTGGCGGCGGGACATTTAGCACGATGGCCCTTTCCGCCCATGCCACGACGCACTTGGAAATCCTGCGGCACTTCCTGGGGCTCGACGCCAAGGTAGAGCACGGCAGCCGGGGCAATTGTCTGGTGCAAATCGGATAACGCGCCAATTCAGTCTCATATCAGGCCTTTCCCGGGGCGCTTCGTAATTCGCTCCTTTTTCTGGATTCCCCGGAAACGAATTAGTTGCTGAGACGGCGGCAGAAAGCTACAAGTCTTGTTTACCCTTCCGCGAGTACGGTTAAGAGCGCCAGGTTTTTAGACCGTTACGAAGGTCCCCCTCAGTGCCACGGTTTTCAGCCGTTGTTTACAAATTGTTTCTGCTTTTGCCGTCGCCAAGTGCAGGCTAGCAGGCTGATTGCACCGATGCCCAGGAGGGCAAGAGTGGACGGTTCGGGAACTGATGCCATGCTACTAGCAGTACCCGAGGGGGCAATTGTCAATGTAGTACCGACACCAATGTTTAACGTGCCCTGCACGATGCTTGTGGCAGTCAATTGGGCCCCGTCATTTAATTGGGTGGTTCCCGTACCGGTGATTGCGCCGACCGTATGAGACGCGACATCATCGGCGATCAGAAATATAGAATTGTTAACGATCTGAGAGGACGTACTGATTTGACCATTGCCGGACAAGGCTAGGACGCCGGCATTGATGGTGGTTGTGCCTGTGTAGGCATTCACACCGCTGAGCACCTGTGTGCCGGTGCCGTTCTTAACGAAATTCAGCGTCGCGCCGCTTGAGATCGTGCCGAAAAAGGCGCCGCTGCCGTTGGCGGCGCCCACGGTCAGCGTGTCGGTGTGGGCGACGAAGCTGTTTACCACCGAACCGGCGCCTACAAGTGCGTTGATTGTGGCGGAATTGTCGTGCAATTCGAGCGTCGCCCCGGAATCAAGCACCAGGTTGCTATTGGCCGACAAGGCGTTTGCGGCCAGTTCCTCCAG
>JBEKIK010000314.1:0-3759 GCA_050011795.1 Thermoguttaceae bacterium
ATCTTTGCCACAAGGCAGGCGTGAATCCCCAAGCCCGGGCAAGGGAATTGCGCGAAGACGAGTTGGCACGCCTGGCCGCCTTGTTGGATAAAGATTACGTGGTCGAAGGTCAACTCCGGCGGCAACGCAGTCAGAACATCGCGCGCCTGAAAGACATCGGCTGTTACCGGGGGTTGCGGCATCGGCGCGGGCTGCCCGTGCGCGGCCAGCGAACCCGCACCAACGCGCGGACCCGCAAGGGTCCGAAAAAGACCGTGGCCGGCAAAAAGGGCGTCAAGGATCTGCACTAATAAGTTAATAAGACTGGCACTGCTTGCAAGCAATCAGTGGCACACCTCACTTTTTTAAATACGTA
This sequence comes from Thermoguttaceae bacterium, assembly GCA_050011795.1. GTDB lineage: Bacteria > Planctomycetota > Planctomycetia > Pirellulales > Thermoguttaceae > JBEKIK01. Next base: position 356 of record JBEKIK010000314.1, read on the forward strand.
ATATAAATACTTGGAGCGCATAAACCGTGGCAAAAGCAACACCGGCCCGCCGCAAAGCCCGCCGCAGCGTAACGGTGGGCGTGGCCCACATCAAGGCGACGTTCAACAATACCTTGATTACGATTACCGATTCCAAGGGCGAAACCCTTTGCTGGGCCAGCGCCGGCACCTGCGGGTTCAAGGGTAGCCGCAAAAGCACTCCTTTTGCCGGCCAGATGTCGGCCCAGCAGGTCGCCGACAAGGCCATAAAGTTCGGCATGAAGGAAGTGGAAGTGAAAGTGAAGGGGCCGGGAAGCGGCCGGGAAAGCGCGATCACCGCCTTGCAGGCCGCCGGGTTGAAGATCAAATCCATCGAGGATGTAACGCCCTTGCCGCACAACGGCTGCCGTCCGAAAAAACGCCGCCGCGTATAACTCAATCGTGATAAAATAATCATCAAGCAAACGTTTTTTTTATTTTTTGGCGTGGAGTTCAGTAAGGTATGGCTCGTCAACATGGACCCGTATGCCGGTTGTGCCGCCGCGAGGGAATGAAGTTATTTCTCAAGGGCACGCGCTGCGATACGCCCAAATGCGCATTTGAGCGCCGCGATTCCCCGCCCGGCATGAACGTGGCGCGCCGCGGCAAACTCACCGATTACGGCCTGCACCTGCGCGAAAAGCAAAAGGTGAAGAATCATTACGGCCTTTTGGAGCGCCAGTTCCGCAAGCTGTTCGCCATGGCCGAAAAAGGAAAAGGCAATACCGGCGAAAGGTTGATGAGCCTGCTGGAACGCAGGCTGGATAATATCGTGTTCCGGTTGGGATTCGGCCGATCCAGGGCGCAGGCGCGTTTGTTGGTCACACACGGCCACATTACCGTAAACGGGCGCCGGGTAGGCATACCCAGTTATTTGGTTCGTCCCGGCGACGCGATCCGGGTCAAAAGCCGTCCCAAAAGCGAGCAGTTGGTCCAGGCGAACCTGGCCGAGGTGCCCCGCGACGTGCCCGATTTTCTCAGCCGTGCGGAAGGCCCGCAACCCGAAGGGCATGTGCTTCGCATGCCTGAAATCACCGATATGTCCATCCCAGTCCAGCCCCACCTGATCGTGGAGCTATGTTCCAAGTAGCCGCTGCTGAGCCGCCAGTTAATTGGATCGGAGTTTACTCATGCGAATTCGTTGGCGCGGATTAGAATTACCCAGCCTGATTACGGCAGATCGGTTAGCACTTACCTCGACCTACGGCAAGTTCGTGGCCGAGCCTTTTGAACGCGGATTCGGCGTGACCATCGGCAACAGTCTCCGCCGCATCCTGCTTTCCAGCCTGGAAGGCAGCGCGGTGACGCAGATCAAGTTGCACGGCGCACTGCACGAGTTCAGCACACTGCCGGGCGTGGTAGAAGACGTTACCGATATCGTCTTGAACGTCAAATCGCTGGTGGTAAAGAACTACAGCGAGCAAACCCGAGTAGTGCGGATCGAAAAAAACACCAAAGGCCCGATCACCGGGGCCGACGTGCAAAACGACGACCAGGTGGAAGTGATCAACAAGGACCACCTCATCGCCACATTGACCGAGGACGTGCCCTTCCTTTTGGAAATGGTGGTGGAAAACGGCCGCGGGTACGTGCCCTCCACCGAGCACACGCCCCAGGTTCAGGAGATCGGCATTATCCCCATCGACGCCGCCTTCAGCCCCGTGGTTCGGGTGCGTTACGAGGTCGAAGAAACCCGCGTCGGACAAAAAACCAACTACGACAAGCTCACCATGGAAATCTGGACCAACGGTTCGGTAACTCCGGACATGGCTCTGGTCGAAGCCGCCAAGATCCTCCGCAAACACCTCAACCCCTTCGTGCAGTATTCCGAATTGGGACCGGCCGTACACAGCGAAGCCCGCACGCCCGGCAACTACGGGCTGGACCCCTCGGTCGAAGCCAAGCTGAATATGAGCCTGGCCGAACTGGAGTTGTCGGTCCGGGCGACCAATTGCCTGGAGTCGGAAAACATCAACACCGTCCGCGATTTGGTGCAGCGCAGCGAAGACCAATTGCTGGAAGTCCGCAACTTCGGCGAAACCACGCTCACCGAAGTCCGCGAAAAACTGGCCGACATCGGCCTGCGCCTGGGCATGCGCCCGGCCCCGGCCGCCGCGAGCGTACATTAATCCAATTGTCTCCTCTCCGGGCACCACGTCAGTGGTCGGGAGAGGGCTAGGGTGAGGGCAGTTTTTACTTGATTATGTGTTTAACTTGCATAAGTATTTTTTCTCATATTTACAATAAACTGCACGACCATGCGACATAGAAGACGAGGCCGCAAACTCGGCCGTAATCCGAATCATCAACGGGCATTGCTCCGCAATTTGGCCAGCGCGCTGATTTTAACCGAACGCGACGCCGAGGATGAAGACAACGCGCCCAAGGTCAAAGGCCGCATTATCACCACCATCCAAAAGGCCAAGGAAGTCCGGCCGCTGGTGGAGCGTTGCATCACCATTGCCCGCGACGCTCTGCCCCAGCAGGAAGCCGCCGAAAAGCTGGCTCCAGAAGCCGAACGTCATAGCGACGAGTGGCGCAGATGGCGGGAAAGCCAGGAGTGGCAGGAGTGGACCCGGGCCATGGCCCCGGTGGTGGTTGCGCGCCGCCGCGCACTCAGATTGCTGGGAAACAAACAGGCGGTGAATGTCCTTTTCGACGAGATCGCTCCGCGCTTTGCCGATCGCGACGGCGGCTATACCCGCGTGCTGCGGTTGCCCAAACCCCGCCTGGGCGATGCCGGCACCAGGGCGATTTTGGAACTGGTGGGCAAGAACGATCGCGTCCACAAAAAGGCCGTCCGCCCCTCGTTCGATACCGATGAATCGGCCAAAGACGAATCAACAGCCTCGGTTCCGCAATCCGATGAAGACACAACCGTGGAAACGCCGGCTGAATAAACTTAGCCGGCCGCTAATTGCCGAAAGCTGACAACTGACTGCTAAATAGTGAACAACGGTTTCGATTTTACCCACCATATCCGCCTGCTGTGCAAAGACATCGTATCCCGGCTGGAATCGCTCAAACACATCGATATGAGCCGGGTGGCCGTCAGTTTTTCCCAAGCCCGATCGGGCACCAGGGCTGGAATGTATGCCACGCTCACCCCGCTGCGCTTTCCCGGCGGTCGAATTCATACCGTACGCCGCGGGCGGAAATGGGGGATGCAAAAAGTCAAGGATCACAACGGCGAGGAAATGCTCTACATCCTCAACTTCTATCTGCCCCGATTCCTGGACCTGCCGTTTAGGGAAAAACTGGATACCGTGGTCCACGAACTATGGCACATCGGTCCGAAATTCGACGGTGACCTGCGACGCTTCGGCAACCGCTGTTTCGCCCACGGCCCGTCGAAAAAACAGTTCGACCGCCAGGTGTCGCTCCTG
>JBEKIK010000315.1:0-3753 GCA_050011795.1 Thermoguttaceae bacterium
CCCTGCCATGGCGGTCATTTGGACGGCCAGCGAGAACAGCCCCTTGAATTGCTCGGTGAATCGTAGCGAATGCATTGTCTGGCTGCCTGGGGTGGTTTCGGAGTCCTCTTGGAGTCGAAGAAACTTGGGCGAAGTGCGGCCTTCTCGGTGCAGCGAATGTAAACGTTTATCCGCAGCGGCCATATCGATGTCTCCCTCATTTTCGTCGTCATGGCGCTCGTTAGATCGTGCCGCCGAGTCGCTATCACCGGATACGACCAACCGCAATTGGTCCGATGGTTCCTGATCCGTCATTATATTACGGGCTTTAGCGATTTTGAGCAACTGCAAAGCGTACATAATTTGGGAATTCTGTCTGAGATGGATGTTAAGAGGCAATTTCAACAACCGATCCTGAAACTTAAATCGGCAATTTCATAGTGCATGGATCAAGGTTCAGTGAAAAACGCAAGGAAAAAGTACAAAATGCAAAACTAAATTCTTTCCCACCATCGAATCCCTGATCCGGCGTCTAAAACATTTTCTTAAGGCGCTCGGCCATCGAAGTGGGTTGAGCCGGCTGAGGATGCCCTTCCTTGACGTACTGACGCCAACGATCGACGTTATTGCCCAGATCCTGCCCGGTGATTTCTTTAAGCGACAAAACCGCTCGATACTGCATGGCCGGATCGGAGTCGGTCAAGGCATCGCCAAGTGCGGTAATGGACTGTTGGTCTTTGATTTTTCCCAAGGCCCGGGTGGCGGCCAATCGGACATCCTGGTTTACATCGCTGGTAAGCAAGGGGGCCAGCAGACCGGCGGCTTGGGCATTGCCGCGCTTGCCCCAGGCTTCGCAGGCCGCGATACGCACGTCGGCATCCGGGTCGTCCAACGCCGCTTTTAACACCGAATCGGCGGCAGGGTCTGGATATTCGCCCAGAGTGCATATTATTTCCGCTCGAATCAGCGGATCCGTCTCGCTACGGATCGCCGTGACCAACTGTTCGACTACCCGATGCCTTGTTTCCTGGTCGCTCTTGGCCGCTTCGGATGACAGTTTTTTCAATTGGGCAATCTTTGCCGCCGGTGTGATTACCCCCGGCAAATCGTCGGTCCTGGGGCCTTGAAACGGCACCCAGGCGGGCATATCCGCGCAACCCGGCAACAACAGGGCCAAAATGCCCAAAGCAAGAGTCCGTATTTGTCTGCCGATAGCAGCGTTCATCAGTGGCAGCCGTTGTTTTCCATAAGGTTAAGGCGCGGTTGCGCCGCAGAGGAGCGAGTCGAGTCGGGACTATACCATCGTCGCCATCTTGGGCCAAGATGAATCATTCCAGGAAATACGTTAAAATGGGCGGACTGAGAAATCGAGAAAACCCCCCTATCGGCAAAACAGTAAAATCCAACAATAAAAGGTCCATGTTTACCCAATAGACCTGCCGTTCACACGAAGAAACTTTAGTGGCCTGCTAAACCTTGCTTCCACCATGCGCCGAGGTTCGGTATCATGCTAGGGATTAGGGGCTAGAGATTAGAGATTAGGGGCTAGGGAATGGGGATTGGGTTTTGAATGATTGAAACTGGCTTGCGGTCTCATACTGTCCACTTCCCACTGTCCACCGCCTACTGATAACTGAAAACTGAAAACTAATATATCCGGAGCAATATCATGGCCATTCGTTTGGAAGTCATCCAGTTTTTCGATCAAGAAAACAAGTCGCTCGTGCAGCGAATTCCACCCGATGGATCGACCGATGTCAAAATTGGCGCACAATTGATCGTCCAGGAAAACCAGGAGGCGGTTTTCTTCCGCGGCGGCAAGGCCTTGGACGTGTTCGGACCGGGCCGGCATACGCTTGTTACGGCCAATGTCCCCATCCTTACCCGGCTGCTGACCATTCCCTGGGAAAAATCGCCATTCCAGGCACAAGTCTATTTCATTGGCAAGCAGACATTTTTGGATCAAAAATGGGGCACGATGGAGCCTATTTCCTACCGCGATCCTGATTTCGGCATGGTCCGGCTGCGGGGATTCGGCAAGTATTCGTTTCGGGTAAAAGATTCCTCGCTTTTGGTAAACACCCTGGTCGGCACCCAAGGAAAGTACACTACCGATGCCGCAACCTCGTTTTTCCGTGATTTGATCGTCTCGCGCCTGGCCGATATTTTGGGTGCATTGAAAAGTGGGATTTTGGATTTGCCGGGCCATTACGACGAACTTGCCAGTCAAACAAAAACTAAGGTTACCGATGAATTCGGCAAATACGGCCTGGAACTGGTCGACTTTTTCATCAACGCCATCACCCCGCCCGAGGAAGTGCAAAAAGCCATCGACACCCGCAGTTCCATGGGGGCGGTGGGCGATCTGAACGCATTCCTCAAGTTCCAGGCCGCCAACAGCATGGCCAAAATGGCCGAACAAAGCGGCGGAGGCGGCGGACTGGGACAAGGCGCACTGGGCATGGGCATGGGGGCGGGCTTTGGCATGATGATGCCGGGCATGATCCAACAAGCCATGGCCGGCGGGGGGCCGTCTGTCGCAGGGCCGGCTCCTGCCAAGACCGCTGCCGGCACTGCCGCCGCCGGAATGGCCGTGGGAGGAAATTTCGCCAACCTGCAAGCCGCTACGGTCGATCCCAAGGCGGTCGTTCGCACCGTGGCAACCGCGGCAGGATATAAAATCGAAGAGTCGGGCGAGACCATGCAAATTACCATCCCAGTGGGCACGCTCCGCAAACAACGGGTGACGGTCGAATTCGGCCAAAAAGACGCCGATGGCAACGCGATTGTCAACTACTGGTCAGTCTGCGGACCGTTTTTGGAAAAGAATGCCGCCGCACTATTGCAATACAACACTTCCACCATCCACGGGGCATTTGCCGTGAAGACCATAGCCGACAAGCAAATGGTCGTGCTCCAGGCCAACCAACCGGCCGACACGCTTAATCCGATGGAAGTCGGCAAAGTCCTGGCCGCCATCGCCTGGCAGGCCGATCAAGTGGAGCAAAAACTCCTCGGCGCCGACGAAAACTAAAGGATGAAAGATGACAGTAGTTCCAAGTTTAGATTGTTGACGGATTGCTCAACCTAAAGTGTTTTTTCAAAAGGAATTATGACGATGCTAGCAAGTCGAATACGACTGCCGATTTGGAAAGCCGTTCCAACAAACAATACCAGGATTTGCCTTCCGAAACTATTTTAGCCCGTTTTGTCCGTGTTTTACGCATCTTGCCATTGTCCATTTTCGAACTATGTGCAATTGACAGCCGTTGTGAAACAAGATCCCATAGAGTGCGAATAACAAAACATGTTGTAACATTTTGCCATATAAGCAGTTGTGTTCACTGTATGTAATTCATCCAAACTTGGAACTACTGGATGAGGGATGAGAGGTGAGGGATGAAGGAAACCGCTTGCGGTTTCGCGAGCCGCAAGCCTTTATAATGGCTACTTGCAGCCGTTGTGTTGGGTCGTTAATTAGTACTAAAACTATGTATTGCTTGTATTGCAATACACAAAATATACAGGAGTAATATCATGTTTCAAAAATCAATTCTTTTACTCATTGTAAGCTTGATTACATTTTCGGTTTCTTTCGCCAATGCTCAAAACGCACAAGTGCATGAACTGCTTGTCCCTCCAAGCACTATGCTCCCGTTCCTACAGCTTGAGGATCTAAAAAAAGAGATTGAATTAGGTGCTGAGCAACAAGTGAAAATTCAAGCATTTATTACAGAGGCAAATGATATCCTGAAAATACCGATTAGTAGAGAT
>JBEKIK010000316.1:0-3749 GCA_050011795.1 Thermoguttaceae bacterium
CACGCCCCGGCTCTGATTTATTTCCACGACATTATTTATATGACATTCAATAAACTTTTTCATTATTTTCATCTTGGGGGCTTAACATATTTTGGACGGCTTCGAGTTGATCCAAAAGCACGGTTTCCCGCTCGTCGAATTGTTCATCGCCGATGGACTTCGATTCGAACATTTGATGCAATTCGGTCAGGCTGTTGAGGATCGATTTTTCCTGGTCTTCCGAGTCCTTTTCGGCGATTTCCTGGACTTTCCGGGCGATGGCCATCAACCCTTTTACCGGGCTAAGCAATATGTCGTCCAGTAAAAACATGGTGAAACTGCTTTCTGTGCGGGTAATCCATGCAATAAATAAATCGTCAACTACCGGGAGTCAATTCGATCTCGGCAAAGTTATAGGGCGCCCAGGGCCCGCTGTATTGGAAGCAATAATTGTTGTCGAAGGCATGGGCGGCCGCTTCAACGCCGTTTTCCCATTGCCGCCGATGACTCTTCTCCACCAGGCAAGCCAGTTTCATAATCATTCGCTCCTCGTTGGGATCGATGCTGCGAATTTCCAGACAGTAGGGCGACAGGGCCTCGATTACCCGCTGCGTATGCCGGCGGCGGCTTTGTTCCGATAGCGACTCGAACAGTTTGCCGAGTTGGATTTTCTCCTCGACGGTAGGTGTTCTTCCCGGCTGGAACATGCGGTTGCGCATTTCCTCCAGTTCCCGATGAGTGGCCACGAAGAACTGGAAAATGTTGGCGGTTTCCCAGTAAACCTTGAGCGTCATCTCCACCATGCCTTGCAGCCGATTGAGTTTCTTTAGCAGAGCGTCGTAATTCCGCCGCATGAAGTCGCGCAGTTCCTCTTCGCCGTCGGCCACCGTGCCAAAGGCGACGGGCAAAACCGGCTGCCGATTGGACAGATCGCTTAAGACCAAATGATGCGCGGCCAGATTGGAACGCTGGGGGCGGACTTTTTGCACCGCAAGGCGGCTCGTCAAGGCCGCCAGCCGGCGTTCCACGATTTCCTCGACACGGGCGCCGGCCACTCCGGGCGGGTATATGGAAACAGCATCGCCAGCCACCGTTATCCCATAAAGATAAAGACCGGTTTGAGGGGTAGTTGCAATACTCGCCATGCCACATCCTCCTTGATATGATTATTAATAACAATTCATTCGTCGTCACGTCATCCTGAGCGTAGCGAAGGATCTCTCGGACATGGGCACTTGGCCCACAGACCACATTCTCCTGCCCCAAGATCCTTCGCTTGGTGAATTCTTCGCCACGCTCAGAATGACGTGTATTTAGGTATTTCTTATGCCGGTTATTTTTTGTATATGTGTTACAAACCGTATTGTGTGGAGTGATCAACGGTGGAATGCATGTTTTCGGCATTACCCGAAGGCTCCACCCATTTAATCTGGCCCTCGCGTGTGCGGATCGTAAGCAGACCGCCGCAAACGAAGCATTTGACTAATCCCTCATAGTCGTCATATGCGTCACGGAGGTCCACTGTATGACCGCAGGAAAGACAATTTACTTTCATAATTCCGATCCTTTACTCAACTGGGCGATGTTTATCCGTCCTGGCGGACGGATTCCTCCAACTCGTAGGCCAATATGTTTAAAAGGTTGTCCAGCCGCACCAGGTAATGCTCTTGATCGAGCACCGGTCGCTGGGTTCTAAAATTCAACGACTGTAGAGTCTGATTTGGCAGCCAAACGTCGGCTTCGGCCTCCCAGCCGCCGTCGGTCGTTTCGATCTTTGCAACCTTGGTGATAATCACGCGGTTGACGTCCGGCAACGATTTTTCCAGGAAATTGCGGACGGCGGTTTGTGCTTTGATGATCGTTGACAACTTGTGCCCCTTGTCCGTTGCGCCCGTCGTCGCCGGTCGAAGCGGCGGCGGCAATCCGTTTTTTCTAATAGGTTATTTTAAAATCCGTATTATATTGATTCATATCCGTATTATTTTGATTATTTTGATTGTCTTGGGAGATGAATTTTTTTGAATGTGGCGCGTTCACGGCGGGTCCCTCTTCTCCCTTATGCATGACGTAAACCGTTTCAATCAGCCGGGCTTGTTCGATTTCGATTTCCACCAGTCGTTCGTCGAGATTTTTTATCTTCTCCGAGGCGCTGCGCTTTTCTTTGCTGCGGCGGACTTTTTCCAACTCGAGGATCGCCAGCTTGATGTACTTTCGTTGCGGTTTTTCCGCATCGCTGACCCGGTCGGACATGGTTCGAATGTCGTGCATGCGTTTTCTCGATTTCGCACTCATGTTTTACTTCTCCCTGAACTTGGGAAAATGCATTTTCATCAGCCGGAATTTACGACTTCCGCCTGGGCCAATTCGCAGGCTTCCTGAATTGCCGCCCGCACGTCGTCGGGCGAAAGCGGATTCTCGTCGGCGCCGTAGCCTCTGGCGCCGTTCAGCCCGAGTACGTCGCAACAAATGCACTGAAAGAGCAAATCATCCGGATTGCAGGCGGCGTGCCGATAGGCCATCACACGGGCAATTGTAATCGCCGCCCGGATGCTAGGCCGGTGGCCGCCGATTTTCCGCCGCCGAAAATTGCGCACTATGTCCACGATCCACTCCGCGTCCTCTATGGAAATATTGCTCTTCGCCGCGGTGATAGCCACCTCGGTTTCCCGATCGTAGTGATCCATGTGAATCGTGACCAGCCGATCCATTAGTGCGTCCTGGCTGGTGTGCACTCCGGCATACTCTTGCGGATTCGACGTGAAGATCGCCCGGAAATCGGGATGCACTTTCAAATAGCCTTCGCCGGCGCGGCGGAGCTTGGGTAGATCCATTAAACCTTCGCCCAATATGCTTAACAGCACATTGTTGGCCTCGGGGCGACTGCGGGTAAACTCATCGTAGATCAGCGTGTGACCGTTGCGGCACGCGGTGGTCAGTCGGCTGTCAACCCACAACGACCGCATGGTCTCCTCGGTTTTCATTACCGAATGGATAAAATTATCGACGAGCTTGCTCTTCTGATAACCCTTGTCGTTGCCCACCAGGTCGGAACTGCCGAACTCGTCGTCACCGTGAATCAAGGTAACCGGTTGGTCAAGTTGGGCGGCAAGGTGCAGGGCCATGGTGGTCTTGCCGGTGCCAGCCGGCCCGGACAGGTTGACCGGATAACCGGCCTCCAAGAAAGCGAGTGCCCGTTCGGCGAGTTGCTGAACCTGGGGAGTTCGCACGAAGGCCTCGCCGGGCACGGGCCGTACCGTGGTATGATCCTCCGCGGCCGATTTGTGCCCGGCTAGGCGGCTGTGGCCGTTTCCTTGACCTATCATCTGTTTTGCCCTTATATTCTATATCTATGCCTTGTGTGAGTGCGAACGGTGTGAGTGCGAACGGTGTGGCCGTGCGTTGCCAGATTGAGCAGCGCAATGAAAGGCCTGGCTGCCCGCCTGCAAATCGCCGGCGAATTCCGCCAACTGGCATCTTAACTGTTTGGCCATTTCGTTGATCTGTTCGCGGGTATTCTGGTAAAACTGCTGGCGATCCTGATGCAATTGATCGATGTTCTCGCGCAGCTTGGTGAAAAATTCGGTAAACGTAGTCATGGGAAAACTCCTGGTTATGCTGAATGGTGAGAGATGATTTTTCATCTCGTGCGTTGTCAAGTAACATTGGCTAGCCCGCGCCGGAAGGAGGCCGCGCAGCGCGCAGTGGGTGTCTTATCAAGGACATTATCCATCATGCGGGCGCGCCTCCTCCGAAGCGGCTATCATCCCGGG
>JBEKIK010000317.1:0-3747 GCA_050011795.1 Thermoguttaceae bacterium
AACGCCGCGACCCCAATGCCACTAACCCGCCCGATCCGGATAAAATAATAGAAGCCAAAGTGCTGCGAAAACGTCCGCACGAGTATACGGTGAAGAAAAATGGCGGAAATTAGGAGGCAAAACTAGGCCATTGGGTAAAAGGAGTGAATAGTACGTGAAATTGCAAACTGTTTATACCGATACTTCTGTGTTTGGCGGTGTTTTCGACGATGAGTTTTCCATGCCAAGCCGCGAATTTTTTGATCTTGTTAAAGGCGGTCGATTTAGAATTGTTGCGTCTGACATATTGCGCAAAGAAATATTGCTTGCTCCCGGCAAGGTCATATTGTTCTTTGAATCTATGTTGGAATATATAGATTTTTTCCATGTCAATGAGGAAATTCTCCGCCTGCGAAATGCATATATTTCCGCGGGAATTGTCGGCGAAAAATGGGCCGATGACGCAGGACACGTTGCGGCGGCAACGGTAATAGAAGCGGATTTAATTGTGAGTTGGAATTTCAAACATATCGTTCACTTTGATAAAATACGATTGTATAATGCAATAAGCAGGTTGAATGGCTATCGCGAAATTGATATACATTCGCCCACGGAGGTGATTGACTATGAAGAATAAGAAGAATAAAAGCTTCGATTGCATTGCGATGAAGCGTTCGGCACAAGAGATAATTCGTATGGAAGTGAAAGACATGACCCTGACGGAAGAAATAGCATATTTCCGAGAAAGCGCCAAGGATTTCGAGCGTAAACTACAGGCAGCCAAACAACAAGAATTAACGCACCCCAATCCCGCTTCTTCCTCGTAAGTTTTACTCTTCCATAACCTCAGTTTCCCGGGCCTTGGCCAGATCGGCGGCTTGCGATTCGTACTGCTTGGTAAGATCCTGAATTTCCTCTTTGACCTGATCGCGGTCGTCTTCCGAGAATTCCTTGTCTTTTTCGGCCTGGTCGGCGGTTTTGTTGCCGTCGCGGCGGATATTGCGGATTGCCACTTTGGCCTCCTCGGCAAGTTCCCGCACGCGAGTCACCATTTTGCGCCGCACCTCAGTGGATAACTGCGGAATGTTCAGCCGGATCACGCGCCCGTCGTTTTGCGGCGTAAACCCCAAATCGCTGGCCTGAATCGCTTTTTCGATGTCTTTCAGCGTGCCGGGATCGTATGGGCGGATGACGATCTGATTCGGTTCCGGGGCCCCGACCGAGCCCACCTGCTTGATGGGCACGGGCGAACCGTAAACTTCCACTTTCAGCGTATCGACCAGGCCCGGATTGGCCCGGCCGGTGCGAATTCCCGCAAGATCGTTTTTCAGCTTGCGGATGGCTTTTTCCATGCGCTCTTCCACGTCCAGCAGGATTTCCTCGGTCGTCATTGTTTGCTCCTAATGAATCAAAGTGCCGATCCTTCCGCCCAGGACGGTGTTTTCAATGTTGCCTTCCTTGCGGAAATTGAAAACAATGATCGGCATATTGTATTCCATGCATTTGGTAACCGCTTCATAATCCATTACCCGCAGATTTTGCCGCCGCACCTCCTCGTAACTCAGATCGCTGTACAAAACGGCATGGGGATTTTTCTCGGGATCGTCGCTGAACACGCCGTCCACGCGGGTGGCTTTTAGCAGGATGTCGGCGTCAAGCTCCAATGCGCGTTGAGCGGCGGCCGTATCGGTGGTTACAAAGGGACTGCCCGTGCCGCCGGCCAGGATCACGATCCGGCCTTTTTCCAAGTGCCGCCGCGCCCTGCGCCGGATATAAGGCTCCGCCACGCCGTCCATGCGGATTGCGGTCATCAAGCGGGTGTCGCTGCCTAAAGATTCGAGGGCGTCTTGCAACGCCAGGCCGTTCATTACCGTGGCGATCATGCCCATGTAATGGGCGGTGGCTTCGTGGATGCAGGAATTGCCCGAGGTGAATTGAGCGCCGCGGAGTATGTTTCCCCCGCCCATGACGATGGCGATCTGCACGCCGTGCTTGGCGGCCTGGTAAGTTTGTGTTGCAATGTGTACAACGGCGTCCATGGCAATGCCGCGTTCGCCCGGATGCGTAAAACCCTCCCCGGAAATCTTCAACACCACGCGATGGTACTTTGGTCCGCCCGCCGGCATATTGTTCGTCATCCGACCTACTCCTTTGGCAATTCCCAATGCACGAAGCGAATGATTTTCATGCCGGCTTCCTTGGCGATTTGGCCGACCGTTTTCTTGCCGTATTTCATTTCATTCGCAATGGGCTGATCTACAAGGCAGCGTTGAGCATAAAAATCCCGCAGCCGGCCTTCAACCATTTTGGTAATGATATTCTCCGGCTTGCCTTCTTTCCGCGCCTGCTCGGTGAGGATTTCGCGTTCCTTGTCCACTTCGGCCGCGTCCAGTTCTTCCCGATTGGTGACGCGGGGGCGCATGGCGGCCGCGTGCATGCAAATATCCCGGGCAAGTTCTTCATTGCCGCCCTCGATCTGGAGCAAAACGCCCGCCGCCGCGTTGTGATGGGCGTAGCCGCCGCACCTGCCGTCGATGCGGATAATGCGATCCAACTTGAACGCCTCGCGGATGCGGTTGTTCAGGTCGTCGAATTGCTGCTTCAGCGTGTGCCCGGGCCGGCTGGGCGAGGGCTGCGCAAGCAGCGCATCCGGCGTGGCTGCACCGGGACCCAGCGCTAATTGCTTGGCAAAGTCGTTGGCAAGTTGAATGAATTGTTCGTTTGCAGCCACCGGCGCGCTTTCGCAACGCAGGTCGATCATCGCCCCCACCTTACGATCAAGATTGGTGTACACGCTGATCCGTCCTGTGGTTGTGGCCCGCCCGGCCCGTTTTTCTGCAACCTTGGCGCCGGCCTTGCGCAACAGCTCTATTGCTTTCTGAATGTCGCTACCGGCCTGTTCCAATGCGCGTTTGCAGTCCATCATGGGCAAGCCCGTTTTTTCTCGAAGCGCCTTCACGGCGGCCGCGGAAATCTCTGCCATAATAATATCTCCAACGATTTACGGTAAATGTGTTTTGGTTTAGCCCGGTGGGCACCATGCACAGCATGGTCGCGACCGGTGAAAAAAGCCGGAATCTCCGGGCACAAGTGCCCGGGCTAAACAATTCAGTTGAATTGTTTGCATGGGAATCGATTATATGCCCTTACCCGCCGACTGAAACGGCTCCTTCGGTCTGTTCTTGCTTGAGCGCACCTTCGGCCGCCTTTCCTGCCAGGACCGCATCGGCCAAAAGTTGCACGATCAGTTCAATCGAGCGAATGCTGTCGTCGTTGCCGGGTATCGGCAGATCGACTTCGTCCGGATCGCAATCGGTGTCGATCAAGGCCACGGTTGTTATGCCCAGTTTTTGGGCTTCACAGACGGAGTTTTTTTCTTTCCGCGGATCGATGATCACCAGGCATTCGGGCAAACGGTTCATGCTGCGAATGCCGTTGAGGTTGCGATACATTTTTCGGTATTCGCGGTTCAGCGACGATTGCATTTTCTTGGAGTATGTGGAAAGTTGGTCGCCGGTACGAATCGCTTCCAACTCCTCCAAACGGCCCAAGCGGCTGCGAATAGTGCGGAAGTTGGTCAACGTGCCGCCCAGCCAGCGATCGCTTACGTACGGCATGCCGCAGCGCAAGGATTGTTGTTCGATGGTGTCCGAAGCCTGTCGCTTGGTGCCCACGAACAGCACCAGGCTGCCCCCGGACGCAATACGCTGCAAGTACTTCCTCGCCCGCAATAAACCGCGGATGGTCTCGCGGACGTCGATAATGTGG
>JBEKIK010000318.1:0-3745 GCA_050011795.1 Thermoguttaceae bacterium
TCGATAATCGCCGCATCCGCTATTTTGTGCTTGCCGGATTTTTCGGGGCCCTGATGGCCGCCGGCGAATTGACCGCCTTGGCTTTGTTCGTCCCCATCAGTTTGGCGCTTTTATGGAAAGCCCCTCGCCGGACGTTGATCGCATACATACCGGCCGCGATGGTTGTCGCCGCCGCCTTTTTCGCGACCACTTGGATCGCGCACGGATCGCTCTCATTTCCATACATGCACCGCGGCCCGGGCGACAATTGGTACGACTACACTTTCCAGCGCAACGGCAAGGAAATCGAAAGTTACTGGAGCCATCCTTCCGGGATCGACCAAGGCGAGCAGTCCCGGGCAATATACGCCATAAACGTGCTTGTGGGACATCACGGCATATTTTCCCTAACGCCAATTTGGCTGCTAACTGTGGCCGGAATTATCATCAGTCTTTGGCCGGGCCAGGACCGACGCTTGCGACAATGGGCAGTACTCATCGGCGCCGTGTCGCTGGTTTGCATCTTATTCTATTTGTTTCGGCCGCTTAGCGAACGCAACTACGGCGGCACGACGAGCGGTTTCCGCTGGGTGTTTTGGCTCACGCCGTTATGGCTGTTGTCGATGCTGCCCGCCGCAGACCTGCTTTCCAAGCGGCGTTGGACCCGAATGATCGCACTAGTGCTTTTGGCCTTTTCAGTGCTTTCGGCCAGTTATCCCACCTGGAATCCCTGGACTAATCCGTGGATAATGGACTACATGAAATATCTTACGGGAAGTTAAAAAAGTGTTGCTTGATAAATGGACTGTGGGAAATGGACTTTTGCAAATTGGTCCCTTCTCCCTTTGGGAGAGGGTTAGGGTGAGGACTTTTCGTTTGTGGGTTAGTATGGGTAAAAAAAAAGAGAAGATTTTATGAAAACCTTTATTTTTATTTTGTGCTCTTATTTGGCCGTGCAACCATGTTTTGCCCAGACCGTGCCGCTCCTTACGGTGCCTGGCGCCGAAACGCCTTTGCAGTTATCCATTGCTTTGCCTAAAGACGTCAGATTAGACGCTGCCGCGCATTGGCAACTGGTGGAAAAGGATTTCCCGGACAATAAAATCGCCGTGCAAATCGTTCCGGCGATGAACGAAGATGGAACGGCCGACGAGTCGGCCGTTACGGTGATGGCGAACATCCCATCCCGTAAAAACTCCCCAGCCACGCGGCAATTCCTGCTTAAACCGGCCGCGCAAAACGCCGATGAAAAGCCCGCCTTCCAGTTTCAAGAGGTCGATGATAAGTCGCTGAAAATTCTTGACGGCTCCTCGTCGGTGTTCGTTTACAACTATGTCGAAATTACCGACGAAAAAGTGCCTGCAAAAGACCCCCGCCGCACACGGGCCTGCTATGTGCATCCGCTTTGGGGACTGCAAGGCGAAGTCCTGACCGACGATTTTCCCAAGGATCATTATCATCACCACGGAGTGTTTTGGGCCTGGCCGCACGTGGGCATAGGCGAAAAACAGTACGATCTTTGGATGTACAAAAACATCAACCAACAATTCGTGCGCTGGATCTGCCGCCAATCCGGACCTGCGGGCGCGGTCCTGGCCGTGGAAAACGGCTGGTTCGCCGACGGCAAGAAAGTAATGATCGAGCGCTGTTGGATTCGCACCTTTTCCGCCGACCAACAGGGCCGGTCGATGGATTTTCAGTTTGTTTTCATACCCGTTGACAATCCAATCACGCTACGCGGGGCGGAAGGTAAGAGTTACGGCGGGCTGAACATGCGATTCGCCGTGAAAGACGAGAAAGAGGCGGTAATTACAGTGCCCAACGGCGTGGCCAAAAAAGACCTGACCGAAGCTCCGCTCGCCTGGGCCGACCTGAGTTATCCATTCATATCGCCGTCAACTCCCAGCGGCGCGGCCCTGTTTGTTTCGCCCGAACATCCCGATTATCCGCCGACCTGGATGGCACGGCATTACGGGATACTTTCTATCGGCTGGCCCGGCGTGAAGGACAAGACTTTTCCACCCGGACAACCGATCCATCTGAACTACCGCGTCTGGATCCACAAATCGGCCGTTTCACTGGCCGATCTGGAAAAAGCTTATGCAGCGTATGCTTTGAAAAACAAGGCAGAATGGAAGGGGGATTAGTGGTTAGTGGACAGTGAGCGGTGGAGAGTGGGAAATGGACAAATGGAATGGACAAATAGTCGGGAGTCTTAAATCAGCGTTGGCTAAGCCGAAGTTAAAAACAAAGACTCCAATTCTCTCTAACATAAACTAAATCCTTACCATGTCCGACTACGAACCCATCCTACTGGCGAACGTTCACAAGCAAGACAGCCATACCCTGGCCGTGTACCAATCCGGCGGCGGGTATCGAACGTTGCGCAATGTGCTTAAGGAAAAGAGTCCGCAAGACATTGTCAATATGGTTCGCGCCAGCAATCTGCGCGGACGCGGCGGGGCGGGATTTCCCACTGGGCTAAAATGGTCGTTCCTGCCGGAAAATCATACGGGACCGATTTATCTGTGCGTCAATGCCGACGAGAGCGAGCCGGGCACGTTCGTCAACCGCGTGCAAATGGAACTCGATCCGCACCAGGTTTTGGAAGGGATCATTATCAGTTGCTATGCCACCCGGGCGTGCACGGCGTATATTTACCTTCGTTTTGAATACTCTTTGTGCCTGAAGCGAATGCAAGCGGCCATCGACGAGGCATACTCCGCCGGTTATCTGGGCAAAAATATTTTGGGCAACGATTTTTCCCTGGATGTGTACATACATCGCGGGGCGGCGGCTTATGTCTGCGGCGAAGAGACCGGGCTGATCGAGAGCATCGAGGGCAAACGGGCCTGGCCGCGGATCAAGCCGCCGTTTCCGGCCGTGGAAGGACTTTTTCGCAAGCCCACGGTCGTCAATAACGTCGAGACGCTGGCATGTGTAAAGCATATCGTGGAGCGTGGCGTGGCGTGGTTCAAGTCGATGGGCACGCCGCCCGCTCCCGGCGATCCGCGCGATCCGGGCAGTTACGGGCCGAAATTGTACGGTCTGAGCGGTCATGTCAATCGGCCGGGCTGTTACGAGGCCCCGCTTGGGATCACCTGCCGGCAGTTGATTGAGGAGTTTGGCGGGGGCGTGTGGAGAGGCCGCAAAGCCAAGGCCGTGGTGCCCGGCGGATTGAGCACCGGCGTGATGAGCGCCGACGAACTGGATACGCCATTGGATTTTTCCGCGCCGCTTGATGTTGATTGTTTGGGACTGGGCACCGCCTGTGCCGTGGTGCTTGATGAAACGTACTCGATGGTCGATTTCCTGCACAACAGTTGCCGGTTCTTTGCCCACGAAAGTTGCGGGCAATGCACTCCATGCCGCGAGGGAACGCATTGGGCCATGCAAATGATCGACCGCATAAAGGCCGGGCGCGGGCGGCTGATCGATTTGGATTTGCTGCTGGAAATCGCCGATTCAATCGGTATTATTCCGGGCACGACGATATGCGGCCTGGCCGATGGCGCGGCCTGGCCGATGAAAAATGCGATCCGCAAATTCAGGGGGGAACTGGAGGATTACATCAAGCGCACCAATCCTGCTGGTTACGCCGTTACTGAGCCAGTGGAAGTCTTGCCTGTTTACGCGAAATATTATTTGCCGGCATGGAGCGAGGAAATAGTGGAGAGTAGCTAGGGATTAGGGAATTTTTTAAGGAGTTTTTAGTATGATTTCCGTATTTCTCAATACGCCGCGTCTAGTTTTGTCGTGGACGGCG
>JBEKIK010000319.1:0-4385 GCA_050011795.1 Thermoguttaceae bacterium
GGGCTTATCGGTTTTATTCTCGATTAGTATGCGGCATTGGGTGGAATCCTTGGGGATCAGTTTTACGGCGATTTGCCCGTTTTCGATTGCACTGAACATCTCCACTGTTTCCTGATTCGCATTGACTGCGTCCGACTTGGGCGTACGGCCCTCGGCGGCAATAAGCAAGACAGGAATCAACGTCACGGCAATCGCCGAACAAAGCAATGTTAATCGCCGGTTGTAAGACAATAATTTCATAAACTGAATCCTCCGGATATATGCGGACTATCCACTGGTTACCATGCAGCGGCTAGTCCGCCGCTCCCTTATATCCTAATTAGTTTGCTCAAGAAAGCCAAGCAAAAACCGGTGTTTTGCTAATTGATCCCCACTCCCTTTGATAGATGGGCAAGGGGTGAGGGGATGGAAAAATCGCATAAACCAAGGTTAGAGATTTTTCGATCCACGCCCTCACCCTAACCCTCTCCCGGAGGGAGAGGGAACGATGGGAAACCATCTCCCGGAGGGAGAGGGGACGCTGGGAAACTGCTTTGCAAGGGATTTCGGCCAAATTGTTATTCCCCCCGATGATGTTATTGTTGACAGATAAGCAACTTCTTCTGTAAACTTTTCGGTTTATTAAACTTAGGCTTTCGTTTTATTAAGTTAAGCAATTTCCTTTCTTCCTTTCTCAGGAGTTCATAAGGCATGATTAAGTTCTCAAATTCCGGCCGCAGACCGGCCAGGCGGACGTCGCACCGGTTGCGCGTCTTGTGGTTATTGATTTTGACGGTGGGCATTGTTTCGGCGGCAGGGTGGATGTTCACAACACAGTCCGACGCACCCGGCTCGGCCGGAGTCGAGGCACAAAAATCCGGCGAAAACGGCTCTTCGATTACACTTTTGGAACCGTTGGTCAGCGGCAAGTACATGACGTATGAGAAGATAGCCCTGGTGGCAAATGTTTTTGTCGCTTTAGCAGGTTTAATCTATGCCGGATTGTTGGTCAAGGAAGTGTATGGTGCTCCGAAAGGCACGCCGCGGATGCAAGAAATCGCTCATGCCGTGCGAGAAGGCGCCAATGCTTATCTTTACCGGCAATTCCGAGTGGTGGGCGTGTTGATCTTTCTGATTACAATCGCTCTGTATTACGCCGCGCAGCAGTCGTTGTTGCCCCAGTCGATATGTGTGGGCCGGGCATTGGCTTTTCTTGTCGGTTCCACTTTTTCCGCCACCGTGGGTTTCGTAGGCATGAGACTGGCGACCGTGGGCAATCTACGCGTTGCCACCGCCGCACAGGATAGTTTCGGCAAGGCCCTGCAACTCGGCTATCGCACGGGCACGATCACCGGCATGTTGACCGACGGCCTGGGACTCCTGGGCGGATCGATCATCTTCTTGATCTACGGCGAGCACGCTTACGAGGCCCTGTTGGGATTCGGCTTCGGCGGCACGCTGTTGGCATTGTTCATGCGCGTCGGCGGCGGCATTTACACGAAAGCGGCCGACGTGGGCGCGGACCTGGTCGGTAAACTCGAGGCCGGAATTCCAGAAGACGATCCTCGCAACGCCGCAACAATCGCCGATAACGTGGGCGACAACGTGGGCGACTGCGCCGGAATGGCCGCCGATATTTTCGAGAGCTATGAAGTCACCATCGTGGCCGCCATGATCCTGGGCATCGCCAGTTTCGGCCATAAAGGCGTGATTTTCCCCTTGCTCGTCCGCGCAATCGGCGTGGTGGCCAGCATCATCAGCACATATTGTGTCCGGGCAGGCGACAAGGGCAACGTGGCCCAGGCCATGAAGAGTGTGA
Organism: Thermoguttaceae bacterium; assembly: GCA_050011795.1. Lineage (GTDB taxonomy): Bacteria > Planctomycetota > Planctomycetia > Pirellulales > Thermoguttaceae > JBEKIK01. The sequence goes on from JBEKIK010000319.1 coordinate 1,799, forward strand.
ATAAAGGCTTTATTATCGGTTCCACGATAAGCGTGGTGGGCTTCATCATATTAGGATTCTTTTACATGAGGTTCGATGAAAGCTATCCCAACTGGGCACAGATCGCGCCATACATGAAGGATTTACCACTCTGGGTCACACTCGGACAACCGGGTCTTGATATGCGGCCCGCCTGGACGTGCTTGATCGGCATTGTATTGGCCGTGTGTCTTAACAAATGCACCGAGTACTACACCGGCACCGAATACAAGCCTGTTAAGGGGCTGGCAAAAGCCTGTGAAACCGGCCACGCCACGAACATCATTCAAGGATTGGCCGTCGGTTACGAAAGCTCGGTGGCCGCAGTGATGATTATCGCCGCTGCAATTATGGGCAGTATTCTGATATATTCCGGCACGAATCCGACGTTTGTCGCCTTTGGCGTGGCCATGTGCGGCATCGGCATGTTGACCCTCACGGGCAACACCATCTCCATGGACGTGTTCGGCCCCGTGGCCGACAACGCCAACGGAATCGGAGAGATGGGCTACGACGAAAAACAAATGGGCGCGGCCAAGTACAAGGAAGCCCGGCAAACCCTGGCCGACCTGGACGCGGTGGGCAACACCACCAAGGCCATTACCAAGGGCATCGCCATCGGTTCGGCCGTGATCGCCGCAGTCTCGCTGTTTAACAGCTTTATCGTTTCCGTAGGCTCCGGCGGCGGAGGCGAAAACGAGCACATCACGCGCCCGGTCTATGACGCCGTGGCCGCCATGCTCACCATTTCCGATCCGCTGTTGTTCATTGGCATGTTGCTCGGTGCGGCCGTGCCGTTTTTGTTCAGCTCGATGACCATCCGCGCAGTGGGCCGAGCGGCGTTCCTGATCGTCAAGGAATGTCGCATCCAGTTCCGCGACAAGGAAATTTGGGCCGGCATGAAGAAGCCCGACTACGGCCGCGTGGTTGATATCTGCACCGGCTCCGCCCAGAAAGAATTGATCGGCCCGGGTCTGCTGGCCATGTTGGTGCCGATACTCGTCGGTTTCGTGCTGGGACCCATCGCCTTGGCAGGGTTCCTGGGCGGCATGATCGTTTCCGGTCAATTGCTGGCGGTGTTCATGGCCAACGCCGGCGGGGCGTGGGATAACGCCAAAAAAACAATCGAGGACGAACCCCGTAGCGAAACCACCGGCAAAGGCAGCGAAAAACACAAGGCCGCCATTACCGGCGACACAGTTGGCGATCCGCTGAAGGACACCTCCGGCCCGGCCATCAATCCGCTGATTAAAGTGATGAACATGGTCAGCTTGTTGATCATCGGCCTAGTACTGCCCTATCACTGGAACGTGGTGGATAAACTAAAAGCTCAAGGCGTAAATGTCACGGGAAAATCGTACGATACCGTGTTCTGGGTCGTTCTGGGCGTCGGCGTGATCGGGCTGCTCTGGGCAATCTGGCAGTCGAAGCGCGAAACGCCCGATATGATAGAAAAATAATTCCTATCTGATTTTGATCGCGTGAAAAACATTAAAGCCCGGGGGTTGTTACCACCGGGCTTATTTTGTAAAGCCGCGACGGGCACCATGTGCAACATGGTCGGTTAATCGGTCGCGCCGGATTGACAGGCACATGTATTGTTGTAGGCACACACCTTGTGCCGTCTCATATCTTGCTCCAAATCAATAATCCCAACGCAGCTATTGCCAACAGCACAAGAGCATGGGGTTCGGGCACGGCAGTCATGTCTGAACAGCCGGAGGCCAATCCGCCGCTAAAGGAGTTGATAACAACCTCGGCCTCGGCGCCGATGGTCAAGGTGTCGACGGTAATCGAGTCGGCCGTTAGCGTGGTCGAATTCGAGCCGTCGCCGACCGTCAGATCGCCTTGGCCGCTGATGTCATGCAAGTTCGCGGTAGTGCCCGTAATTTGCAGGGTTCCGGCTTCGATGGTCGGATAATGCCGTTTCCAGCGTCGCCGATGGTGAGATTTTGAACGCCTGATAAGGCCGCGCTTTGGGTATCGCCGCTTATGATCAATTTCTGACCGGGTGCGACACTGTCGTTCACTAGGAATCCGTTGCCGGACAAGGCCAGTTTGCAGTTGAACGTCTGGCTGGCTGTAACCGCGCCGGTAACCGTTATCGATCCGCTGGCATCGAGCTTAAGCGTGTTGTTATTAAAGGTAAATGAGCCGGCCGCGGCAGTGTCGAAAGAAATATTCTGGATATTCCGATCGCCGTTTAAGTTAATGGCGGTATTGACGTTATTGTTGAATAAAACGTTTTTACCAGAACCGGGCACGATGGCGCAACTCCAATTGCCGGCGTTGCTCCAGACGCTGTTTTGTGAGCCGTTCCATGAATTTTCGGCCGACGTGCTCAGATTGTCCATGGCAAAGTACGTGGGGGTGTTTATGCCAAACTGCCCTACGTCGGTGGAAGTCAACGCGAATTCCAGGGTTTTAACGTTGTTGCCGTGGCTGGAAAGAGCGACCGAAGACCACTTTTTTATAACATAGTGGTTTGCCTATTTGTCGTCGCGTTCGTCGGCAAGTAAAAAAACGACTGGGTCACCGACCTTACCGCCGGAGGCGTTTTTCCCGGTGA
>JBEKIK010000320.1:0-3732 GCA_050011795.1 Thermoguttaceae bacterium
GAACATCCACGATCCCAATGCGCTCAGGTAAAAGGGGTAGAGAAATATGCCCGAGAGCATGGGCCAGCGCGGCGGTGGCGGCAACTCTTCGGCCGCACTTACGCGCTTCTGCTGGGCGGCCCGGATATGCCTTTCCACGAAATCCGGCACGACGCGCGTCTCGACCGGCTCGGCGCTAGGCTTGACCGGCTCGGCAGCGATCAGGAAATCCTCACCGTCCAGCAAGGGATTGATCCGCCCTTTAGGTTTTTCCGCCGGATCGCTCATGGCAAAATCTCCGCAACCGCGGGCAATCCCCCCAGTCGAGAAAAACCCGCGCCGGTTTGGAATGGAACATACTCCTTAAGATACAGGGACTTATGTTATTTAGCAATTCCCTTCCTTTCCTTTTAAAGGAGGGGCAAGGGGCCAGAGATTGCGGATTAACAGTAAATAAGTAAGGAATGCATGACGTGCACGACTTGCATTTGCCACGATTTTATGTATAAAGTTAGCATGAATCCTTTGGAAACTTATCTCAAAGAGATGCGCGACATTCGGTCAACGGGGGCATCCCTTGAGGAAACGTCGTTCTATACCGTTCTTTGCAATCTCTTGAATGAAATCGGCAAATCACTTAAGCCAAAAGTCCGCTGCGTGATGAGCATTAAAAATCGCGGGGCTGGATTGCCCGATGGAGGTTTGTTTACCCCCAATCAATTTCAAAAAGGGATTGAAAATCCAATGGAGCATGGGCAAGATCCGGAGCGGGGTGTTTTGGAGGCAAAGCCTGTGTCGGATGACGTGCAAAAAATCGCCAATAGCGAACAAATCAAGCGGTACAGCGCTAAATACGGATTGGTACTGGTGACTAACTACCGCGATTTTCTTCTTCTTGGAAAAGATACCCAGGGGAAATCGGTACACTTGGAGAGATATGTTTTAGCAGGCGATGAAAAAGAGTTTTGGACGGCGGCCGGGCATCCACAAAAGACGGCGAAGGAACAGGGGGGGCAGTTTTGCGAGTATCTTTCGCGGGTGATGCTTTACAATGCGCCGCTTTCGGCGCCGCAGGACGTGGCATGGTTTTTGGCGTCATACGCGCGTGACGCTAAGGCTCGCGTCGAGAATCACAAAGACTTATCGGCCCTGGCGGCGGTTCGGGAGGCGCTTGAGGAAGCGTTGGGGATGAAGTTTAGCGGGGAGCGGGGGGAGCATTTTTTTCGTTCAACGCTGGTGCAGACGATTTTTTACGGTGTTTTTTCGGCTTGGGTGCTATGGCATCGGGAGAGGCCGGAGAGGACGGACGCATTTAATTGGCACGAAGCGGATTGGTTTTTGCGGGTGCCGTTTATCCGCACACTTTACCATCAGATTGCCAGCCGGGACCGGCTTGGCCCACTGGGGCTGGAAGAGGTGTTGGACTGGACGACCGCCGCTTTGAATCGAGTGCAGCGCGGGGAGTTTTTTCAAAAATTTCAGGACGAACAAGCGGTACAGTATTTTTACGAGCCGTTTTTGGAGGCGTTCGACCCGGAATTGCGGAAGGAATTGGGGGTTTGGTTCACGCCGCCGGAGATAGTCAAGTATCAGGTTGCCCGGGTGGATACGGTGTTGCGTGAAGAACTGGGATTGGCCGACGGCCTGGCCGATCCGAACGTGGTGGTACTCGATCCATGCTGCGGGACGGGGGCATATCTGGTGGAAGTGCTTCGGCACATTGCCGAAACGCTCAAGGGCAAGGGCGGGGACGCGCTGCTCGCCTCGGACTTGAAAAAGGCGGCCATGACGCGTGTCTTCGGCTTTGAAATCCTGCCCGCGCCGTTTGTCGTATCACACCTGCAACTTGGTTTGATGCTTCACAGACTCGGCGCGCCCCTCAGCACTAAAACCAATGAGCGCGTGGGCGTTTACCTAACCAATTCACTGACCGGCTGGGAACCGCCAAAAGAACCAAAACAGCATTTAATGGAGTTTATGAAGGAGTTGGAGGAAGAAAGGGATGCCGCAGGACGTGTTAAACGCGAATCGAAGATTTTGGTTATTCTTGGCAATCCGCCTTACAACGCATTTGCCGGAGTAAGCCCGGAAGAAGAACAAGGGCTTGTGGAACCATATAAGGAAGGACTGAATACACCGACCGCAAAGGGAGGTTGGGGAATAAAAAAGTTCAATCTTGACGATCTATATGTACGTTTCTTCCGGCTGGCAGAGCGTAGAATAGCCGAAATGACAGGAAAGGGCGTGGTGTCGTTTATTTCGAATCATTCTTGGATTTCAGAACCATCTTTCGTTGTGTTAAGAAAACACCTTCTGGACAATTTTGACTATTTTTGGATTGAAAATCTGCATGGGAACCGCAAGATTTCTGAGTATGCCCCTGATGGACGGACAAGCGAAACAGTTTTCGCAATTCGGGGATTTTCGGTAGGCATACAGCAAGGCGTTGCCACATCACTATGGGTCAAAATCGGTAAACCTCGTAAAAAAGGCGAATTGGCAAAAGTACTATTTCGCGATGATATCAATGAAGCCAAGGCCGAAGAGCGGCGCCAGCATTTACTAGCCACATTGAAAAAGAAGAATATTAACACCGCATACACAAAGGCCAAACAGAGTAAAGAGAGCCGCTATTCATTCAAGCCTTCCCAAGTTGAAGATCACTATATGGAATGGCCGCGCGTGGTCGATTTTTGTGCTTTGCCGCCTAGCAATGGATTGATGGAAAAGCGCGGAGGATCACTTATCGATATTGATCGCGAGGAGTTGGCCAAACGAATGGAAATGTATTTCGATAAAAAATATGATTGGAGTGAATATTGCCTGATTGCCAAGGCACTCACCACAGATCAGGCTCGTTTTGATCCTAAAATAGCACGTGAAAAGGCAATATCCTTGGAATCCTTCAAGAGGGATCGGATTATTCGTTATACTTTGCGCCCACTTGAAATTCGATGGTGTTATTATTCTTCGGTTCGTCCAATATGGAATGAACCTAGGCCATCACTCTGGGCGCAGTGTTGGGAGGGAAACGAATTTCTCATGATACGGCCCGCGGGTGTCGCCTCCCCGGAAGGCATTCCATTTTGTTTCACTAGACTTTTAGGCGACAATGATGCATTGCGCGGCCATGCTTATTATTTTCCTCTACAAATACGGAATGGCGAACGGCTTAACAAAAAAGGCCAACAGACACTTTTCAAGTTGTTAAGCGAAGAACCGGAAGATGCTCCAATTGCGAATCTATCTCAATCCGCACGAAATTACTTGGCATTATTAAAGATTAAGAATCCTGACACAAAGGCTGACGTTGCCAAATTGATTTGGATGCACTCCTTGGCAATAGGATACAGTACCGCCTATCTGACCGACAATACAGACGGAATTCGCCGCGACTGGCCCCGGATACCGCTCCCAGATAGTCAAAAGACCTTGGAGGAATCGGCCGGACTTGGGCGGCGAATTGCCACACTGTTGGATACCGAAGCCGAAGTCTCTAGAGTGACTGCCGGGAAAATCGATCCACTCTTTAGAACTATCGGTATATTGACAAAAGTGGGCGGCGGCGAATTAGATCCGGATGCTGGCGATCTGGCCGTTACAGCCGGTTGGGGACATGCGGGCAAGGATGGGGTGACAATGCCAGCCAAGGGGCGAATCGTAACAAGGAGTTATGATAAACATGAATTGGAAGCAATCGAGAAGAGTTGCGAATCACAAAAGATTTCAGCCAAACGGATTATTTCGCTTCTT
>JBEKIK010000320.1:3744-5358 GCA_050011795.1 Thermoguttaceae bacterium
GCAATGTTTTTTTGAACGACAAGGCATTTTGGAAGAACATCCCAATTAATGTGTGGGAGTATTATATCGGGGGTTATCAGGTCATTAAAAAATGGCTGAGTTACAGGGAAGAAGAACTTCTCGGCCGTGCCCTGAAGGCGGAGGAGGCCCGGGAGGTAATGAACATGGCGCGTCGATTGGGGGCAATCATTCTTTTGCAGCCGGCACTTGATGAAAACTATAAAAATATCAAAGCCCATACTTACTTATGGCATACAAAACAATCATAGAAGTATTAGACCTTAAAAAGAATAGTTTAAAAAAGGCTGTTCTTATCCATCCTTCCATTCATAAGATTCGGTACTTTTTAGTAGAAGGTCTAAAACACCCTCTTTGATAGCGGATGAGATGCCAAGAGTCATGGTGATTTCAATCCATGTCTCAGGCTCAGATCTGTCGTTAGAACGCTCTTCTATCTCAAGTTTCCAGCCTCGACGTACCAATTCAGAAATCGGCACTTCATTCAGCTTATCCGGCATCACCGTGACAACTAGTTTCTTCATACAATTTTCTCCAAAATAATAAAAAATTTCCGTTTAATTCTGTACGAACTTTAAATATAGCCAAATATTATTTACTTTCAACAGGCTAAATCTTGATAATACATGCCCTTTAATTTTTCATTTATAGGTGTCGAAAACGGGCCTTTACATCCCTCACCCCCTGCCCCTCTCCCGACCAACCGACCATGCATTGCATGGTGCCCATCGGTGCCCGACGAGGGGAATACGTGGACAACGGCACACGGAGTGTGCCTGCTACGATATTGGGTTATATGATTTTCCCCACGGCTTCGGCCACGCGGCGGCAGAGTTCCATTAGGGCTTCGAATTCCTGGAAGTTGAGCGATTGGTAGCCGTCGCTTAAGGCGGTTTCGGGATCGGGATGGACTTCTACGATGAGTCCGTCGGCCCCGGCGGCTATTGCGGCGGCGGCCATGGGGGCGACCAACGCCGAGTGGCCCGTGCCGTGGCTGGGATCGACCACCACGGGCAGGTGCGTGCGATCGTGCAAATACGGCACTGCCGAAAGCGCGAGCGTGTACCGAGTGTGGGTTTCGAAGGTGCGGATGCCGCGCTCGCATAGCATAACGTTCGGATTGCCGGCGTTAAGCACGTATTCCGCGGCCAGAAGCAGTTCGTCCATTGTTGCGCTGGGTCCGCGTTTTAAGAGCACCGGTTTGCCTTCGTAACCGGCCGCTTCCAAAAGCCGGTAGTTCTGCATGTTCCGGGCGCCGATCTGGAGCACGTCGGCATATCGGGCGACCAGTTCCACGTCTTGTTCGGACATGACTTCGGTGACGACGGTCAGGCCGGTTTCGTCGCGGGCCGTGGCGAGGATTTTCAGGCCTTCTTCTTTCAGTCCCTGGAAGCTGTAGGGACTGGTTCGGGGTTTGAATGCCCCGCCGCGCAAGGCCGTGGCCCCGGCTTTTTTTACCGCCCGGGCGGTGGCGAGCGTCTGGTCCTCGGATTCGACCGAACAGGGACCGGCGATCATGCCCAGGTGGCAGTTGCCCACGATCAGGCTGCCTGCGCGGACCACGGTGGGTTCGGGCTTGACCTCGCGGGAGGCGAC
>JBEKIK010000321.1:0-3714 GCA_050011795.1 Thermoguttaceae bacterium
CGACAATCTTGCCGAACTCTTGGGCAGTCAAAAACTGTGGCAGCGGGTGCCCAAGGTCCTTAGTCCGCAACAAGTAAACCGCCTGTTCGAGGCGCCCGGGCGGGGCGATCCGTATTGGCGGCGCGATCGGGCGCTTTTTGAACTGTTGTATGCCACCGGTTGCCGGGCGTCGGAACTTTCGCATCTGAAACTCTGCGACTTGCACCTGGACGAAGGCTATTGCATCTGCCGGGGCAAAGGCGACAAAGAGCGACTCGTGCCCTTGGGTGCCCGGGCAATCGAAGCGGTCAAGGCATATTTGGAACACGAACGGGGGAAACTGGCAGGCAAAAGCGGCGCTTCGGCGGAGTGGACCATTTTGAGTTACCGCGGCCGGCGCTTGCGCAGGGAGCGCATCTGGGAACTGCTCAAACAATATGCCCGGCGAATAGGCATGCCGCCGGAAATCAGTCCGCATACGCTGCGGCACTGTTTTGCCACGCACATGCTCTCCGGCGGCGCCGATTTGCGGCAGGTTCAGGAAATGCTGGGCCACGCCAGCATCGCCACCACGCAAATTTACGCCCACGTGGATCCCACGCGGCTTAAGGCGGTTCACAAAAAGTTCCATCCCCGGCCGTGAAAAGCCACCCTTTGAGAATTCCTCCGGCAAAAAGAAAGCCGGAGGCCGTGTATTCAAACCTGACCGGAAGCAAGATAAAATAATTCTATCCACAGGCCCACAGTTCCTGGCATCCGACAGCCCGCTCATGCCAAAGCGCAAAAAATCCTCCAAGAATCGCGATTCCCAGGTCCGATTGGGAGCAATTATTCGATCGGCGCTGCCCTTCAGCGCGGCGGCTGGAGCGGCGGTCATCGTCATTGCCGTTTTTCTTGTTTACCTGCCTTCCATTAATGGCGAGTTCGTCCTGGACGACGAACTATTCACGCAAAATGCGATGGTCAACGCCCCGGACGGCCTGTACCGTTTTTGGCTCACAACCCAAGCGGCGGACTATTGGCCCGTAACTAACACCACGTTCTGGATCGAATGGCGGCTGTGGTGGACGCATTCGACCGGCTACCATGTCACTAATCTGATCTTGCACGTCGCCGAAGCGCTGCTGATTTGGATCATCTTGAAAAAGTTGTCCATTCCCGGCGCATTCTTGGCGGCCTTGATCTTTGCCGTGCATCCGGTAAACGTGGAGGCGGTGGCGTGGATCTCGCAGCGGAAAGACGTGATGGCGATGTTGTTCTTTCTGCTCTCGATTTTGTGGTATTTGAAGGCCGACATGCCCACGTTAAACGTGGGCATGGCACCCGTGGCATATCAATGTTCCCACGGAGGACCGTGGGAACGAGAAAAACTCGCTCGCCGTTGGCTCGCGGCTAAACTCGCCGCTTGCCACTGTCCACTGTCCACTGTCCACTGTCCACGCTTTTACTGGCTGAGCCTGGCGGCGGTCGTATTGGCGAAGCGGGGCAAGGGATCAGCGGCGGTACTGCCGGTTTTGTTGCCGATGTTCATCCGGCGGCTGCGTCCCTTGAGGCGGCTGGACTTGGCGCGGATCGCGCCGTTTTTCCTGGTTGCCGCGGCCATGGCCGGAGTGAACGTGTGGTTCCAAACACACGGCACGGAAACAACAATCCGGGTCGCCAGTTTTACGGAACGAATGCTGGGGGCAGGAGGCGTGGCGTGGTTCTACCTTTACAAGGCGTTGTTTCCGATAGACCTGATTTTTATTTATCCGCAGTGGCATATTCAGGCGGGCAATCTGCTGTGGTGGCTGCCCTTGTCGGCGGGCTTGATTGTTACGGCAGTGCTGTATCGACATGTAAAAAACTGGGGTTGGCCGCTGTTGTTTGCCGGCGGGTTTTTCTGCGCGGCGCTGGCGCCGGTCATGGGCTTTGTGGACGTGGGGTTCATGAAATACTCGCTGGTGGCGGACCATTATCAACACATTGCGATCATCGGCGTGATTGCACTGGCGTCGGCGCCGTGGAGCCTGTGGCATCGGCGGGCGCGGGGAGATTCGCGCCGGGCGGCCATTCTTATCGCCGTCATGGCGGTGGGAGTTCTTGGATTTCTGGCCTGGCGGCAAAATGGGCTATACCGCGATCCCATAACGCTGTATGAGGCGACCCTGGAAAAAAATCCTAACTGCTGGATGGCGCAAAATAATCTGGGTTACGAGCTGGTCCGAATAGGTCGATATCAAGAGGCAATTAAGAATTTCCGGCGTGTCATCCAGCTCAATCCCGATTATGCCGAGGTCCGCAACAACTTCGGCGCCGCCTTAATCCACATGGGTCGGACGCGGGAAGCGATGGAACAATACGAACGAGCACTGCAATTGAAGTCCAACTATCCAGAGGCACAGAACAACTTGGGATCCGCATTAGACCAAATAGGTCGGCCCCGGGAGGCGATCGAACACTACGAACAAGCCCTGAGGTTGAATCCCGAGTATGCCGAAGCATACTTCAATCTGGGCAACCTTTATAAAACGGCGGGGCAATATCAACAAGCCATAGAATGCTACAGGCAAGCTCTGCGGTTCAAACTCCATTACGTTGAAGCCTACAACAACCTGGGCATCGCTTTTTTCGAAACAGGCCAACCGCGGGAAGCGATTGAACATTACAATCAAGCACTGAAATGGAAACCCGACTACACCGAGGTCTATTACAATTTGGCGCTGGCCTACTCCGAGTTGTACCAACCATCCGAGGCCGAAGCCGCGGCCCGGAAGGCATTGAAACTTGCCCGCGATCAGGGATCTACGGCGCAGGCCGAGCAGATTGAAAATTGGTTGAATTCCTATCGCGCCGGCGTGCCCGATGGCCCGAAAACGCCGCCTTCATCCAATTCCGCTCCTCGGCCGCATTAGAGCGAATCTTCAAATTCGCCGCATGAATTATCGCCCATCCTTTTGTGCCCAGGGGCTGTTTTTGTATTGTTGTTCCAGGACTTGCCTGGCCCGGGCCGCGCGATCGGTTTTGTGCAATTCGTCCCAAAGTTCGGCCAGATTGTAGAGGGCTTCGGCATGGGCGTCGGGAAGGGATGAATAAAGCAGATCGACGTGCAGAAACGCCAGTACGGCTTCCTTCGTCTTTCCTTGTTGGCGCAAGGCGTTACCCAGGACGTTATATGCCCGCGCCATGTTGCCGGCGTCTTCCGGATCGGCTTGATTGAGAAAGGATTCGATCAGCTTCACGGCCTCGTCGTTTTTTTTCATGGCCACATAAACGGCGGCCTTTCCCAGCTTTGCCGCCCGGCGTTGGGCTTGCGATAAGGCGTCGTCTCCCTCGATGGCAAGGACTTTTTCAAAGGCTTCCAAAGCCTGGGGATTTTTGCCTTGGGCCAAAAGCGCGCGTCCCATGGCCGCGCCGGCCCGCATCTGATAATCCGGCCAAGGCGCTTTTGCCACCTTGGCGTAATACTCCTCGGCCTGAGCGAAGGAGCGATTGGCCACCAACAGATCGCCCACGATTTCAGAGGCTTGAAAATAATGATAGCTTTCGGGGTAATTTTTGGTGAAGGCGATCATTAACCGCCCGGCGTCGGCGATCTTGCCGGTTCCGCCAATGGCCAACTGCGCGGAGGACAAAGCCGTGTAAAAATCGATGTCCTCGAGCAATTCTTTGCGAGTGATAACGTCCGTCTTGAGATGAGAGAGCAGATTTAAAGCCTCTTCATAATGCCCGCTAATAATATTGCTTTTTGCGTTT
>JBEKIK010000322.1:0-3707 GCA_050011795.1 Thermoguttaceae bacterium
CACCCTGCTGGCCGAGGTTCGCATCGATCAACGTAAAAGCTGGTATCTGTATTACGGCGATTGGCCCTCTGGAATCTGCCTGGCGGGTTGCTGTGTCTTTGCCGTTGTAGGATGGTGGAAGCGTTTCGGCCAAAAAGGTTCAAGAGCAAGTCCTGACACCTGAACCCTGAACCCTGAATCTTGCCCCCTACCCCAATCCCTTAAACCGCTACCCTAGCCCTCTATCAGTGGGGGAGAATTTCGACTGTATCAGTTGTATCAGTATTCAATAGGATTTTAAAGCCTGAAGATCTTGCCGGACGCCCCAAATTATTCGGTTTATGGGGGTTCTGATTGACATGCGAAATTGGGCGAAGTTATACTAAAAAGATAAAAGTTGCGGATTATTTCACCCTGGAAAGTGGATTTGCACCTGAATCGCACCATCGGGCCGCCTGATAAATTAGGCCGCGGGAAAGGTCTGGAATGAACCTAATCGGAAAAATATTCACGGTATTGATCTTTATTTTAAGCATCATTTTCATGACTATGGTGCTGGCTATCTATGCCACCCATAAAAACTGGCGCGACGCCGTCGAAACTACGCAGGAACAGGTTACCGCGACCAGACCCTTGGGATTGAAATACGAATGGGACAAGGAAAAGAAACGCAACCAGGAACTTAAAGACCAGTTGGATCAGCTCAAACAGGAAAAGGACAAGGAACTCGACGCCAAGGTGCAAGCCCTGACCAAGCTGGAAAACGAAAACTCGCAGATGAATGTCAAGATCCAGGATCTTCAGAAGTCCATAGATAAGTTAGACGATGCGCAGCGGAAAGCGGTGGCGGCCTTAAAGGCCACGCAAGATGAATCGGCTAAATTCAGGCAGGAGGTCGAGGGCCTGCGCAGCGAAGCCGAAAAGGCCCTGTCCGACCGCAATGCACATTTAAGGGAAGTAGTCCGCCTCACCGATGAAATGCACCAGATGCTCAACGAGATGACCGATCTGAAGAATCGCAACACCACCTTGGCAGCCGACATGGCCAAAGCCCGGGAGGTGCTGCGGCACTTCGATCTTAGCGAGAATACCGACATCTCGGGCAGTCCGCCGCGCGTGGAAGGCCTGGTAGAGGCGGTCTTAAGCGGCGGGATGACGGAGATTTCCATCGGCTCCGATTCCGGGGTGCAGAAAGGCCATAAACTCGACGTGTATCGCGTTGCCCCCACCGGAAATAAATACGTCGGCCGGATCGAAGTCCTGAAAACCGCCCCGGACAAGTCGGTCTGCAAAATCATCCCCAGTTTCCAGCAAAGCGAAGTGCAGAAAGGTGACCGTGTCGCCTCCAAAATCGAGTAACAACCCCGGCGGAACCTTCCGCAAACCCCGGGCCGATCTGTACACCATACTCCTGGTGATCGCCCTGTTGGCGACACTGACGGCCATCCTTTTCTTGTATCTGCACATGCAGAGTTATAAATTCGAGCTGAAAGGCGCCCCGCCGGTGGCAATGATCGCCGCAAATCTTGGAGTTTGGGGGATCGGTAATCGGGGGTAGAAAATTGGAGATCGGAGATTGGTAGGACGACTTTGAAAGTCGGCTTACTAGAGTTCTGGGTTCAGGATTCGGCACTTTCCACTTTTCACAATTTCAAAACTAACCTGAAGTCTCCGGCCTACAGCCTAAGGCCTAATGCCTTTACGGGGATTGGTTTCCTCCATCCGCCTTTGTTTTGAGTTCTGCGTTCTGCATTCTGAGTTCTGCGCTCATTGTTCTGCTCTAATGGAGCGTTATGCCGGTGCTATCTTTTACACTTGTTCATGGTTAAAATATGTAGTTGTACTCAATGTATTATTAACCGGAGGCTGTAATCATGCGATCGGTTCTTTACGTCGTATCTGCCTTGGTTCTTGCCTTGACAATCGTGATTGACGCGGCCCGTGCGGCGGGCGGGAAAGGGGCCGCACCGGCGCAAAGGCCCAATATCATCTTCATCCTGGCCGACGACCTGGGATGGGGCGACGTGGGCTGCTACGGGCAGACAAAAATCAAGACTCCGAATATCGACCGCATGGCCGTGGATGGAATACGTTTCACGCAAGCCTATGCGGGCGCTCCGGTGTGCGCGCCGTCGCGAAGCGTTTTGATGACCGGCCAGAACACCGGGCACACGCGAGTGCGGGGCAACAATTGTTTTGACGGCGGGATCGTTCAAGGCAAAAACCGCCGTGCGAATCTGACCGAACAGGACGTCACCGTGGGCAACGTCCTGCAAAAGGCCGGGTATCGCACCTGCCTGGTCGGCAAATGGCACCTGGAAGGATACGACCCGAAGGCTTCGCCGCTTAACCGCGGATTCGACGAATTTTACGGCTGGTTGTTGACCGAACCCGGAACCCACGATCCGGCGTATTATCCCGCCCGTTGCGTCGTCAACCGGCAAGTTATCGACGTTAAAGGCAACGAAAACGGAAAAAAGGGGGCCTATGAAACCGACCTTTACACCCGCTATGCAAGCGACTTCATCCGCCGCAACAGCGACAAACCGTTTTTCCTGTATTTCTGTCCGTCCGCTCCGCACGATCCGCTGGTCGCCCCTCCGGACCTAAAACCTTACGCCAAGGAGCCGTGGGACGAGTCGATGAAGATTTACGCCGCCATGGTCACTCGCCTGGACGGCGCGGTGGGGCAAATCAGGGACTTGCTCGGGGAACTCAAAATCGCCGAGAATACAATCGTTATTTTCACCTCGGACAACGGCCCGCGCTCGCGCCCGACCGCCGAACTGACGCGCGTGGCCGAGTTTTTCAATTCCCACGGCCCATTGCAGGGCTACAAACGCGACATGTATGAAGGCGGCATCCGGGAACCGGCGTTGGCCTGTTGGCCGGGCCGCATTCCAACGGACGCGGTCAACGACGCCCCCTGGTACTTTGCCGACTACATGCCCACGCTGGCCGAGTTCGCCGACGGCACGGTTCCGGAGAACACCGACGGAATCAGCGTAGCGCCGCTTTTTTTAGGCAAGGCAAGGCAACTTCCAGAACGATTTTTGTATTGGGAATTTTACGAGCGCGGTTTCGAACAGGCCGTGCAATGGGGCCAATGGAAAGCCGTACGCCATAAACCCGGCGGCCCCTTGGAGCTTTACAAATTGCCCGACGACATCGGCGAGAGTAAGAATATCGCCGCCCAAAATCCCGATGTAGTTGCCAAAATCGAGGCCTATCTCAAGACCGCGCGGACCGACTCGCCGGAGTTCCCGATCTTCCATGATAAAAATGCGGGCAAGAAGAATTCCAACGAATAAGAAACGCAATCAACCAATATTCTTGCCGCAATAAAACGGATGGAAATAAGGAATTAATTGCCAAGCACGCCTGCTACCGTAGTCATCCGGGACGGGCAAGTTATTTGCGACTCCACCGAATTCCCACGCACCATCGAAGCCTTGCACGCTCAGGAGGGATAAGAACCATGAAACGCCTCTTTTTCTGGCTGATTGCCGCCGCCGTTATCGCGTGCGTAGGAGCCGCCGGCTACAGGCATTTCCATGCCTCGCGAAACGGTTCTGCCGGCGATCAATACCGAACCGCCGCGGTTCAGCGCGGCGACATAAAACTCACCGTCAATTCAAACGGCACCGTGCAACCCGTCCTCAGCGTGCAGGTCGGCTCCTACGCCTCCGGCCCCATTCTCAAGGTCCACGTGGACTTCAACGACAAGG
>JBEKIK010000323.1:0-6151 GCA_050011795.1 Thermoguttaceae bacterium
ATTGAGAGTGCCAGAACCGGTCGAAATATGTCTGGATCCAGCACCTTCAATTATCATGGAACTAACTGAACTTATGACTGATTGTTTGGCCTTGGGCTATCCAAACACGTATGGCTTGCATCCAGCCCCCATTTGATACATCTGAAAGGAGCACATAAATGGCTGTTGCGGAAAAAATCATTGGCATCGATCTTGGAACCACCAACTCGGTCGTGTCGGTAATGGAAGGAAAAGAGGCAAAGGTGATCCCCAATGCCGAGGGCAACCGTTTGACGCCCAGCGTAGTCGCGTTTACCGATAAGGGCGAGACCGTGGTGGGCGAACCCGCCCGGCGACAGGCCATTACCAATCCCATGCGCACGATTTACTCGATCAAGCGTTTCATGGGCCGGCGACACAACGAAGTCGCCTCCGAGGAAAAAATCGTGCCTTATAAAGTCGTAGGCGGACCGGAAGATTACGTCAAAGTCGAGGTCGGCAGTAAAGACTATACGCCTCCGGAAATCTCGGCCTTCATTCTCCGTAAATTGAAAGAAGCCGCCGAAGCCTACTTGGGTCATAAAGTGAACAAGGCCGTAATCACCGTGCCGGCTTACTTCAACGACGCCCAGCGCCAGGCCACCAAGGACGCCGGCCAGATCGCCGGGCTGGAAGTGATGCGGATCATAAACGAGCCTACGGCCGCATCGCTGGCATACGGCCTGGACAAGAAAAAGAACGAAAAAATAGTGGTCTTCGACCTCGGCGGCGGCACGTTCGACGTTTCCGTGCTAGAAGTGGCCGACGGCGTGTTCCGCGTCATCAGCACCAACGGCGACACCCACCTCGGCGGCGACGACATCGACCACGTGCTCATCAAGTACGTGGCCGAGGAATTCAAAAAACAGCAAGGCATCGACCTGATGAAAGACACCATGGCCTTGCAACGCCTGCAAGAGGCCTGCGAAAAGGCGAAAAAAGAACTCTCCTCGGCCCAGTCGACCGACCTGAACCTGCCCTTCATCACGGCCGACGCCAACGGCCCAAAACACCTGCAAATGACCATTTCCCGCTCTCAATTCGAAAAACTTGCCGATCCGCTGATCGAGCGTTGCCGCGGACCGGTCAACCAGGCCATGCAGGATGCCCACCTCTCGCCCAAGGACATCAACGAAGTGGTGCTCGTAGGCGGATCCACGCGCATTCCCAAGGTGCAGGACCTTGTCCGCCAGATGTTCTCCAAGGAGCCGCATAAAGGCGTCAACCCGGATGAAGTCGTGGCCGTGGGCGCTGCCATCCAAGGCGGCGTGCTCACCGGCGACGTTAAAGACGTGCTATTGCTCGACGTCACGCCGCTGTCGCTGGGCATCGAAACCCTGGGCGGAATCATGACGAAACTCGTCGAACGCAACACCACCATTCCCACCGAACGCAAGCAGATCTTCAGCACCGCCGACGACAATCAGATGGCTGTGACGATCAAGGTCTACCAGGGCGAACGGCAAATGGCCGCCGACAACCGGCTCTTGGGCCAGTTCAACCTCGAAGGCATTCCGCCCGCCCCACGCGGCCTGCCGCAGATCGAGGTGAAATTCGATATCGACGCCAACGGTATCCTCAACGTCGCAGCCAAGGATCTCGGCACCGGCAAGGAGCAAACCGTGCGCATCGAGCAATCCAGCGGCCTGTCCGATACTGAAATCGAACGCATGGGCAAGGACGCCGAAGCCCACGCCGAGGAAGACAAACGCAAACGGGCTATAGCCGAACAGCGCAACCAGGCCGACTCGATGTGCTGGCAGTTGGAAAAACTCATCAAGGAGCAAGAATCCAAACTCAGCCAGGCCGACAAGGACGCCGTTACCCGGGCCATCGAAAAAACCCGCGAGGCCGCCAAAAGCGACGACGTGGAACGCATCAAATCGGCCGTGCACGAACTGGAGCAAGCCTCGCATGCCCTGAGCAAGACCCTCTACGAAAAAGCCGGCGCGCAACCCGGCGCAGGCGCTCAACCCGGTACAGGTCCGTTCGGCCCACAGCCAGGCGCAGGCCCCCAAGGCGGCCAAGGCCCATCTTCATCCGGCGGCGGCGACGACGACGCCATCGATGCGGAATTCGAGGTGAAATAAGGAAATAATATATTTATGACCAAACCAATATCTAAAGGACAGATGGCAAATGCAATTGAAGAATTATTACATGAAGGATTATTTGATCGCGGTGGTGTTGAGATTTGGGTAAGAGGCAATTTTAGATGTGAATATTGTAAAACTGATTTATTGAATAGTGTTTCAGAATTTGATACTGGGGTAGGTGATCATATCTTGCCTCAAAGCAAATATCCAAATCTTATAAACGATATTAATAATTACGCCAATGCTTGTCATTCATGTAATAAGCTTAAACGGAATTGGGATCCAGTTGATCAAGACCAGAGCTACAAAACTCTGGAACGTTTATCAGATCAGCAAAGGTTGGATCTAATTGAGAAATGCAAAGAATCCAAAAAGAAAATGAATTAGAGAAAATGAAAATAATTATTCAGAAACATGGCTTTCGATAATAATTCAGTAAATTGTATTAGGACTTTTTGGGGGAATAATGTCGTTCCTCCGGGGCCAAATTTGTCGAAAATGTTTCCGCTCCGTAGGAGCGAGGTCGTGTAGCCCGGGGCGTTAGCCCCTGGGTTTGAGGGACCATAAACCATTCGTAAGCCCCGAAGGGGCGACATTTGAAATTCCATGTCGCCCCTTCGAGGCTTTGGTTGGCGTCGACATTCCTGCTCCAGGGCCTGACGGCCCTGGCTACACGTCTCGGCCCCTCCGGGGCCAAACTACTTTGACAAAACAAATTCGGTGTTGAAAACAAATGCCATCAACACATACAAATCTTTTGTACCATATCATTTTCAGCACGAAATGTCGCATTCCCCTCATAACAAACAATCTACAAGAGGAACTTTATCGTTACATTGGAGGAATTATTCGCGCTGAAGGCGGAGTATTGTTGGAAATTGGCGGCACGAAGGACCATTTACATTTATTGGCCAAGTTTAAACCCGCGATATCCGTTTCGGAGATGCTCGGCCGTATCAAAGCGAACTCGTCAAAATGGGCGAACGAAAACAAAATGAAACTCCGAAAATTCGGTTGGCAGGAAGGGTATGCCGCGTTTTCAGTTAGTGAATCTCAAGTTCCAGTGGTGACAAATTATATCCGAGGCCAAGAGGAACATCATCGTAAGCAGACGTTCCAGGAAGAATATGTTGCTCTATTGCAAAAACATGGTATTGAATACGACGAGAAGTATTTATGGGACTAATGTCGCCCCTTCGGGGCTTTGATTGGCATATTTGACCATATTCCAGGGCCTAACGGCCCTGGCTACACGACTTGGCCCCTTCGGGGCCTTTTTTGTGTGGGCATTTGTGAGAAAATAATTATGTGGGCATTTGTGAGAATAATTTGTGTGGGTTTTTTTGAGAAATAAAACATCCAATTTGCGTGAAACAGGTAAGAATAGTTAATTCACGTAAAGGGAAGGGAGATATACGCATGGCATTTCGTTTCGATAAACTGACATTAAAAGCCCAGGAGACCGTGGCCGCCGCTCAATCTCTGGCCGCCGATAAGGGCAACCCGCAGATCGATCCGCTGCATCTGCTCGCCGCGCTATTGAATGAAAAAGACGGCGGCATTATCGGCTCGATCTTGGACAAGATTGGCGTCAATCGGGCACAACTCGATAAAATCGTCCAGGCCGAATTAGGGCACTTTCCAAAAACCTCGGGCGGTGCGCCGCCGCAGCCTGGTTCCGAACTGAACAAGGTCCTGGAAGCCGCCCAGCGCGAAGCCGAGGCCATGAAAGACGAATTCGTCTCGACCGAACATCTGCTGCTTGCGCTTACCAAGGTCGATTCCAAGGCCAAAAACGTCTTGAAACTCAACGCCGTCACGGACAAGGAATTGCTGCAAGTGCTCCGTGAAGTCCGCGGCAGCGCCCGGGTAACCGATCAAACGCCGGAAGACAAATTTCAAGCCCTCCAACGATACGGCATTGACCTTGTGGAACGGGCACGGCAAGGAAAACTCGACCCGGTCATCGGCCGCGACAAGGAAATCCGCCGCGTGATCCAAGTGCTTTCCCGTCGCACAAAAAACAATCCCGTCTTGATCGGCGAGCCGGGCGTGGGCAAAACCGCCATTGCCGAAGGGCTTGCACTGCGGATCGTCGACGCCGACGTGCCCGAAAGCCTTAAAAACAAGCGCGTCATCGCGTTGGACATGGGCGCGCTAATCGCCGGCACGAAGTTTCGCGGCGAGTTCGAGGAACGCCTCAAGGCCGTGCTGCGCGAAGTGGCCGACGCCGGCGACGTGATCATGTTCATCGACGAGATGCACACCGTCGTGGGCGCGGGCCGGGCCGAAGGCGGAAGCGACGCCGCCAATCTGTTAAAACCGGCCCTGGCCCGCGGCGAGTTGCGCTGCATTGGCGCGACCACGTTGGACGAATATCGAAAATACGTGGAAAAAGACGCCGCCTTGGAACGCCGCTTCCAGCCGGTCTACGTAGGCGAGCCGACAGTGGAGGACACGATCGCCATACTCCGCGGATTAAAACCCCGGTACGAGGCCCATCACAAGGGCGTGAAGATCAAGGATTCGGCCCTGGTTGCGGCGGCGAATCTTTCGCATCGCTACATCACCGACCGCTTTCTGCCCGACAAGGCCATCGACCTGATGGACGAGGCCACCAGCCGCCTGGCCATGGAGTTGGAAAGCGTGCCCACCGAAATCGACCAGGTGCAGCGCCGCCTGATGCAGCTCGAACTGGCCGAACGCCAATTGGCCGACGAAACCGAAGAGCACGCCATCGAGGGCCGCAAGGAAATTCAAGATGAAATGGCCGAACTGCGCCGCAAACTGGCCGATCTCAGGACGCAATGGGAACTGGAAAAAAGCGGCATGGGCGACGTGCAGCAAATCCGAAAACGATTGGTCGAAGTCGAGCGGCAATACAATCAATTGGCCGCCGCAATCAAGGAAAAGCAATCGTCCGGCTTCAT
Source organism: Thermoguttaceae bacterium (assembly GCA_050011795.1). GTDB lineage: Bacteria > Planctomycetota > Planctomycetia > Pirellulales > Thermoguttaceae > JBEKIK01. The sequence goes on from JBEKIK010000323.1 coordinate 5,045, forward strand.
GGTCCGCGAGGAGGATTATCAGAAACTCTACGAATTGGACCTGGAGCAAAAACGGCTGTCGAAGCAGTTGGAAACCAAGGAATCGGAAGACGCGAAACCGGCGGAAGGCTCGCGGCGCTTGTTGCGCCAAGAGGTCGGCCCGGAAGAAATCGCTGAGGTCGTTAGCGCCTGGACCGGCATCCCCGTGGCCCGAATGGTCGAAACCGAACGCGCCAAGCTGCTCGTGCTCGAAGAGCGCATACATCAGCGCATGGTCAATCAGGACGAGGCCGTCGAGGCGGTATCGAACGCAGTGCGGCGCAACCGCTCCGGCCTCCAGGACCCCAACCGGCCCATCGGCTCGTTTATCTTCCTCGGCCCGACCGGCGTGGGCAAAACCGAGTTGTGCAAGGCCCTGGCCGAAGTAATGTTCGACGACGAAAACGCCATGATCCGCCTGGATATGAGCGAATTCATGGAGCGGCACACCGTTAGCCGTCTGATCGGCGCGCCGCCGGGCTACGTGGGCTATGAGGAAGGCGGCATGTTGACTGAGGCCGTCCGCCGCCGGCCTTATGCCGTGATCCTTTTGGACGAGGTCGAAAAAGCCCATCGCGACGTTTTTAATATTCTTTTGCAGGTGCTCGACGACGGCCGGCTGTCGGATAATCAGGGCCACACGGTCGATTTCAAGAACACAATCATCGTGATGACCTCGAACATCGGCAGCCAATTGATCCAAGAGGTCACCGAGCAAGGCGGCAGCGAAGATGAAATTCGCGAGGCCGTTACTCAAAGCCTGGGCACGCGTTTCCTGCCCGAGTTCTTAAACCGCATCGATGAAATTCTTATTTTCCATCCGCTTAAGCGAGAACAAATCCGCAAGATCGTGGAGATCCAGATCGGCCGCCTAAAAAAGCAGCTTGAAGAAAAGGGCATCCAATTGGAAGTAACTCCCGCCGCGCTCGACGCCATCGCCGCCGAAGGTTACAACCCGACCTACGGCGCCCGTCCGCTAAAGCGAGTTATCCAACAAAAGATCCAAAATCCCCTTGCCGTCGAAGTCCTAAAAAAAGATTTCGCCGAAGGCAGCCGCGTGAAAATCGACTGCGTGGACGGTGAGTTTAC
>JBEKIK010000324.1:0-3681 GCA_050011795.1 Thermoguttaceae bacterium
GTTTACCCACCGAGGCCGAGTGGGAATATGCCTGCCGAGCCGGTACAACCACACATTACTACTCGGGCGACGACCCGGAGACACTGGCAAAAGTGGGGAATATAGCTGACGCTTCGGCCAAGAGAAAATTCGCGGACTGGAAATTCACAATCGCCGCCGATGACGGTTATGTGTTTACAGCACCGGTGGGAAAGTTTAAGCCGAATGCCTTCGGCCTTTACGATATGCACGGAAACGTGAATGAATGGTGCGCGGATTGGTATGGGGAGGATTATTATGCCGCATCTCCCGCGGACGACCCTATCGGCCCGGATTCCGGTCCCTCTCGTGTGTCTAGGGGCGGGGCCTGGAACTTCAGGCCGGGCGATTCCCGTTCCTCTAGACGTCTCCAGGGCGATCCTGATTTGGGGGGGTGTAACAACGGGGGATTTCGCGTTGTCAGGACTAAGTAGCAGTTTTTTCCCGGGATAAACCCTTTTGGCGGGCGTTTTCATATTGTGGACGGCAACAATGGCAACTTGACTGGGCCAATAGGGCCTGAATTGCTGGGCCGGCTGCTTGATCGGCACGCCGACCGTCTGGAACTTTATGCCCGGCAATTGTGCAACTGCCCTGAAGACGCGGTCCAAGAGGCGTTTGTGGAACTTGCCCGGCAATCGGCCGTGCCCGCGGAACAGATCTTGCCGTGGCTGTATCGAGTGGTTCGCAATAAGGCGATCAGCGCGTCCAGGGCCGTCCGGCGGCACAAATCGCACGAATCGCACGCGGCCGGGCACAGCCAGGCCTGGTTCGAGCCCACACCCGGCGATGCGATCGATGCCGCAGCGGCGGTGGTGATTTTAGAAGACCTTCCCCAACTCGAACGCGAAGTTGTGGTTGCCCGAATATGGGGTGGATTGACCTTTCAACAAATCGGCGAACTGATCGGCGCCACCGATAGCACTGCACATCGCCGTTACGAATCGGCGCTTGACGCCATAAGGCAGAAATTGAGGATATCATGTCTGAAAAAAGATTAAACGAAGAACTAGCGGCCGTCGAAGCCGCCCTAGCCTCGCTAAAGCCGGCGGCCGCGGGCGCGGATCGCGACCGGGTGATGTTTTTGGCCGGCCGGGCCTCGGCAAATGCATATTTACCGCCGACTCATCGCCTGAAAACCCAGTGGCTATGGCCTTGCACGACCGCCGTTTCGCTGCTCTTGGCGATTGCGTCCAGCGGCATGTTGTTCCTCAGCGGAACGGCAAAGGGTGAAAAAGAAGCGGCCTACACCAAATCAAATCAAATACTTTGGTACGAACACGTGCAGAAAGAAACACCTGAAGTGAAGCGTCCGCGTCCGCGACCGTCGTCCGGACGCGATAACATACCGATGGATTATCTATCGTTAAACAGGCTAATCACCGAAAAAGGCGTCGAGGCATTGCCCGGCCGGTTGTGGATCCCGATTGGGCCGGAAAAACTACCTCGCCGCGGCTCGATAATGCAGGACGATTGGAAAATGTTTTGAAAATCAAACATTAATTAAATCATTAAAAAAACAAGGAGTTTTATGATGAAATGCCACAATCTAAAGTGTTTAGCCTGGCGGCCACCATGTGTAAGCATGGTCGCGGCCGGTGAAATTTCCAAGGACGCGAAACGCCACACCATGGCGAGAACCGTTCCAACCATTTTGTTTTCCCTTTGTTTTGTACTTGGCAGTACATCAATCAACGCGGCGGAGACTCCGGCTCAGAGTAAGCCTGACGATCAGCCCGAGTTGAAAGTGATCAATCTTTCCGTTTATCCCGCGCCGATTCCTCGGCCGGCCATGAAATATCGTTTGCTGCCGCGTTATGCCGATCAAACCCCGGGCAACGCCGCGCTTCTATATAATACAGTTCTTATGCAAATTGCTTGGGAGCAAGGCATAAGTGAGACGCTGTCGAAAGATTTGAAAGATGAAAAAGAGCGGGAAAAGTTCTATACAAACGCCGACAAACTTTCCTTGTGGCTGGAAACGCCGCTAGATAAACTCCCAAAGGATGAGATCCGCAAGATATTGGACAATGTGCAACCGTGGTGGATGGAATATGCCGAAATTGCTTCCCGCCGGATGGAATGTGATTGGGGGTCGCCCATACGCGAAATGAATAATCCTTTTTACTGTAACATTTATTACGAGCTCCTTTCCAGAAGTTTGGCAAGAATTATTGCCATGAAGGCCAGATTGTCCTTGGCCGAAGGAAAACCGGAAGATGCCTTAAAATCGCTGCAAATGGGATTCGCTCTTTCGCAACAGATTGGAAAAGGAACTGTGCCATTAGTATGTTATGCCGGGGGAACAACCATGGCCAGTATGATGAGAGATCAATTACTCGATCTGAGCCAATTAAAAAATGCTCCAAACTTATATTGGTCGCTTTCCAATTTGCCACATCCTTTTATAAGTATCCGCGATGCGATTGAATGGGAAGAATCAGCAAGAGATCGACTATTACCGGAATTTCAAGAGGCGAATAAAGGCCAACATTCGCCCGAGCAATGGCAGAAATTATGGGAAGATGCCGTCAAAAAGATTGACGCCTTCCCTCTAACATATCTGGATCGAGTCGCCCGCTTGCATAACGATAATAAGAACGAGATATATGATCCGAAAAAAATTCTCACCGAGAACTATCCTAATGCTCGGGACTATCTGATCAACCAAGGATGGCCTAAAAAGGAAATCCAGTCCATGGCGCCCGCCAGGGTAATGCTTCTCCACTGCGCTGAAGTATGGGAGGAAATGCTCGATGACTACATCAAATGGCTGGGCATTAATTATTCGCAATGGCCAAATAATTATAGGAACTATTTACCTTTGGAAAAAGAATTAAAAGAAATATATAAACAAAAAGAAATAATTCCTTTATCAAAACTTATCCCGCCCTTTGGCGCGATTGTTGTTAGTCAAGCGCGATTTGAACGGGAAATGGAAAGCCTGCGCTGCATCGAAGCCATCCGGCTGTATGCCTACTTGCATGACGGCAAACTGCCCGGCAGTTTGGACGATATCAAGGAAGTGCCCATTCCATCGAATTCCATGACCGGCAAGCCGTTTTTATATCATTTGAAAGGCGATACGGCCGTGCTTCTGGCCGACGGAGACGGGCATATTAACTATGAGTATCGGATTAAGATAGCGAAATAGCGCCATTCCGCTCGGTTCGCCTCGGCGTGGGAACACAATTACGCTCATTTCCACAATCTCTAAACCTTGTTCCCACGCTCCGGCGTGGGAACGCAATACCCCGATTCAGCAACTCATCTGCAAGGCCGTGACTATTGGTCATGGTTGGCTGGACATTTTTCAGTGTATGGCTTACAATAAAGTAAAGAATAATAGCGATCCTTTTGGGGTAACCACTTATGCACAACGAATTTACCGCCATCATCGAACGCGATGAACAGTGGTACATTGCTTATTGCCCGGAAATTCCCGGCGCCAACGGCCAAGGAAAGACTAAAGAAGAGTGTCTACAAAATATGGCCGACGCTATTTCCTTGATCCTGGAAGAACGTCGCGAAGAAGGGCTTCGTGGCATTCCGATTGACGCCATTAAAGAGACTCTCTCGATTTCCGTTTCATGAAACGAAACGCTCTCTTGAAACACCTGCGGCGGAACGGATGCTACCTCAAACGCGAAGGCCGATCTCACT